>NZ_JACJDO010000001.1:0-261250 GCF_014163535.1 Pseudoalteromonas sp. SR45-4 | reverse complement strand
CATTAATGTTTAATGTAATGCGAAAGATAGCCATGGCGCTTTTTAAACAAGATGCATCTAAGTCAGCAAGTATGGCGAGGAAAAAGAAAATGGCAGGGCTAGACGATGATTACCGCTCAACCCTGCTAGAGTCTGGGATTAAAATGCGCTAGCCGTGACAATTTGGCCACTTTCGAGGGAATGATCGGGTTATTTACTGGCGTGAAACACGTGAATAGTTGTAAACTTAGATAATAATTGAACAAAGCTTGTGTTTTGTGCTTCAAGTACATAGCATAAGGCTTTATTTTAGAAAAATAATAACGACCAAATAATTGCCGCTTTTTGGGACTGAATATATGCGAATTACTCCTTTATCTCTGTTAATTTCAGCTAGTTTGTTGGCTAGTAGTGCATTTGCACAAGACACAGCAACAGTAACTGGAATTGAATCTGAGATTAGTACAAAACAGATCGACTATGACAAATCTACAACAATACTTGATAAACATTTAAAAGAAGAAAGCCAACTGCAAACCCAGTTGCAACTTTTGCGTTCACGTTCAACCGAGTTAGATAAAGAAAAAAACCAAGCACTCGACGCGATGAATGAAATGTACCGTCGTTTAATTGATGATCCTAGCATTGATATAACCGCTGCTCAGGCGCGTTATCAAAAAGCTGTGGCCGATCACAAGCAAAATAAAGATGATATTTCTATGCAGTTGGCGGCAATTGCATCCCACCGTAAAGACATTGAGCAAATTCGTGTGGCTAAACACACGCTTTTAAACACTTTAGAGAGCTTAAAAGAGCAGTTAACTACCGCCAGAGTAGAGCGTTTACGTAACGAATTTACCCGCGAAGGCACGTTAGAGGTTAATCACACAATTAATTGTAAGCGTACCGAAACACTTGCAGCGTGTGAGCAACGCGGACAGCAAATGGGGTTACAAAAAGCGACTAAGCGTTTTGTTGACCAAATATTTGCTAACTTAACTGAAGAGCGTTTAGTTGAACCCAAACGTAATTTGGCCGGTGCTCAGGTACAAATTTTAAGTAGTCATGTGGTAAAAAGTGCATTTAGTGGCCAAGGCAATTATAACGTTAATTTAAGCGTTACTATGCGTGGTGAAGTTAACAGTAGCCGTTTATGTAACTTATTAAGCATTGATAACCGCTACTGCTCTGAATACGGCACGCCCATGGCGGCAACATATCAGCCTACTTACAGCACAACTTTTTCAGATAGTCAGTTAACATTCAGTAAGCACGCGGATAATGGCAACGTTTCGGCGGCTCGTTTAAACGAGCAACCAGTGCGTGGTTATGCAGTAAAGCCTATGGTAACAAACAACTCGGTTATTGCTAATAACGATAAAAACCAAGCAGTAGAATTAACGCTACGCTCAAACGTATACGACGACGAAGTGTTTATTGATGGGGTTAGCTTTGGCTCAACCCGCTTAGTAACCCGTTTACCGCGAGGTGTGCACAATATTGAAGTGCGCAAGCTTGGTTATAAACCTTATCAGGTACGTGTTGATTTAAATAAAGCACAAACCGTGCATGCCAATTTAGTAAAAAAGTCAGAGTCGATTGCTGCACCGACATACACGCGTGAGCAACCAGAGCAAACAACTCGTAAAGTTAGCGACAACATTAGTGTATTAAACGCTAATGTAAAAACTTCGGTAGTTGTTATTCCGGCAGGTAAATTTAAAATGGGCGATATTAATGGCAATGGTTTAGCCAATGAGCGCCCAGTTATTGAAAAAGTAATTGCCAACTCTTTTGCTATGCAAAGCAAAGAAGTGACAGTAGGTGAGTATGAGCAGTTTGCTGCTAATACAGGCTACAAAACACAAGCTGAGCAAGGTAAAGGCTGCGCCTATTATTTAAATGGCGAACCCGTATGGGAAGCTAATTTAAATTGGCGTAATCCTGGGTTTGAGCAAACAAGTGATTTTCCGGCTGTTTGTTTAACTTATAGCGACGCTAAAGCGTATGCTGATTGGTTGTCAGGGCAAACAGGTCAACAGTTTCGTTTACCTAATGAGGTTGAGTGGGAATACGCTGCACGCGCAGGTAGTCAAACAGAATACCCTTGGGGTAACGATATTGGTAAAAATTTAGCGAATTGTGGCTGGTGTGGTAGTCAATGGTCAAACAAGAGTGCTGCACCGGTAGGATCATTTTCTCCTAATGCATTTGGTTTATACGATACCGTAGGCAATGTATGGGAATGGACTAACAAAAACTCGGGTGAGTCGGATGTTGCGGTTAGAGGTGGAGCGTGGAATTTTGCGCCTAGCCTTGCACGTGCCTCAACGCGATTAATATTAGCGCCCGACTTTAGAGCTAACTACATAGGTTTTCGCTTAGTTCGCGAACGATAAATAGGAAGCTTTGCTTCCTTTTTTAACTAAATTACAAAGGCAGCTGTGCTTAATATCGCTCATTATATTAGCGTATTAAAGTGAAAGCAGCTTAAATAAGAACGTATTTCAAAGGTCATCCAGCCTCATGTTTAAAAAACTCCGTGGTATTTTTTCAAACGATCTATCGATCGACTTGGGTACAGCCAATACCCTCATTTATGTAAAAGAAGAAGGCATAGTACTTAACGAACCATCAGTGGTTGCTATTCGTCAAGAGCGTGCTGGTGGGCCTAAAAGCGTTGCTTCAGTAGGTACTGAAGCAAAGCAGATGTTAGGCCGTACGCCTGGTAACATTAAAGCTATTCGACCAATGAAAGACGGCGTAATTGCCGATTTTTATGTTACCGAAAAAATGTTACAGCATTTTATTAAGCAAGTGCATAACAATAACTTTATGCGTCCAAGTCCACGTGTACTTATATGTGTGCCTTGTGGTGCAACCCAAGTAGAAAAACGTGCAATACGTGAATCTGCAATGGGAGCGGGTGCTCGCGAAGTGTATTTAATTGAAGAGCCAATGGCTGCGGCAATTGGTGCAGGTTTACCGGTATCAGAAGCCACAGGTTCTATGGTTGTTGATATTGGTGGCGGTACTACCGAAGTGGCTATTATTTCGTTAAACGGCGTAGTTTACTCCTCGTCGGTACGTATTGGTGGCGATAAGTTTGACGAGGCAATTATTAATTATGTGCGTCGTAACTTTGGTAGCCTGATAGGCGAAGCTACTGCTGAAAATATTAAGCATCAAATTGGTTCTGCTTTTAAAACCGATGAACCAATCGAAATTGAAGTGCGTGGCCGTAATTTAGCCGAAGGCGTACCGCGCTCATTTATATTAAACTCGCACGAAATTCTTGAAGCGCTACAAGAGCCATTAATGGGAATTGTTAGTGCTGTAATGGTTGCCCTTGAGCAATCACCGCCAGAGCTAGCGTCAGATATTTCAGCGCACGGTATGGTGTTAACCGGTGGTGGTGCATTACTAAAAGATTTAGATCGTTTATTAATGGAAGAGACTGGTATTCCAGTTGTGGTTGCTGATGATCCGCTTACATGTGTTGCCCGTGGTGGTGGTAAAGCGCTTGAAATGATAGACGTGCACGGCGGTGATGTATTTAGTTACGACTAATGAAATCAATGTTTGCACAAACCGTTTCCTTGCAACTGCGACTCTTTGTCGCAGTGCTTTTGAGTGTCATACTGATTATTGGCGATAAGTACACCGAAGGTGGAACAAACGTTCGTACTAGTTTAAATACACTGGTTAGCCCATTAATTTATGTGGCTAATTTACCCTACGAAGTATTTAGCTTTGGTGCAAAAAGCTTACATACCCGCGATCAATTACTTACCGAAAATGAAGCGCTGAAAAAAAAGCAAATGCTGCAAAGCGAGCAGCTACAGCAATACCAGTTTTTGAGCAGAGAGAATCAAAAATTGCGCGCCTTATTAGGCTCATCGGCTAAACCGTCAAATCGTAAAATTATTGCGCAAGTACTGTCAGTTCATTCAAACCCGTATAGCCATCAAGTTGTTATAAACCGAGGAACCACCAATGGACTTAGCGAAAGCCAAGCCGTAATTGATGATATGGGTGTAGTAGGGCAGCTTACCAAAATAGGCTCAACCACCTCGCGCGTGTTATTAATGACCGACACTACCCACGCTACGCCGGTACGTATTTTACGTAACGATGTGCGTACAGTGGTTGAAGGCATAGGTAAAATTAATGTTGTTAAGCTCTCTCATGTACCGCATAGCCTAGATGTACGTATTGGCGATGTATTAGTGACCTCAGGTCTTGGAGGCATCTTTCCGGAGGGCTACCCCGTTGCCGTAGTTACTGAAATAAATCGCGATGAAGGCCAGCCGTTTGCACAAGTTTATGCAGAACCCATAGCGCAGCTAGATCGTATTAGATTATTAGTAGTGCTGTGGCGAAATCAACAGGAGCAGGTTAGCGATGATTAATCGTTATTCGTTGTTAATTGCACTGAGCATTTTTTTTGCGTTAGTAATGGCTTTGATGCCGTTACCGTTTTCGTTTGAACCCTTTCGTCCTGACTGGGTGCTATTGGTATTAATGTATTGGTCACTTGCTGTGCCACATCGTTTAAATATAGGAACCGCATGGATTGTAGGCTTATTAATAGATTTAGCTTCTGGTTCGCCGCTAGGGGTTAATTCACTTACTTATTCAATCTGTATTTTTGTTACCGCCAGTAATTTTCAAAAAATCCGTAACTTTTCGCTATGGCAACAAAGCTTATTAATTGGCTTATTTTTAACTCTCTATCACTTAATGCAGTTTTGGCTAAATCACTTTTTATTGGGTGTGTACTTTAGCCCGCAATACTTATGGCCTGTGCTTACAGGTATGTTGAGTTGGGTATGGGTGTTTTTATTACTGCGTAAATACCGTAGACATTTTAGGATCAGATAATGACCAACGCCGTATATTTGGCATCTGCCTCGCCTCGCCGTAAAGAGCTTTTAACGCAACTAGGAATCGAATTTACACAGTTTAGTGTTGATGCCGACGAGAGCCAACTCCCCAATGAACCACCTTATGATTATGTAGAGCGCTTAGCGCGTTTAAAGGCGCAGTCGGGTGTAGCACTTGGTTATACCGATCGCCCAGTGCTAGGCAGCGATACCGTAGTGGTTATTGACAATCAATCGCTAGGTAAGCCTTGTGATGAAAATGACTTTACCCATACATTAAAGCGCTTGTCGGGCAATACTCACCAGGTATTAACCGCGGTTGCTTTTGCAACAACAGATAAGGTGCTTAGCTGCGTAGTAAGTACTAATGTTACTTTTAAAACCCTCAGCGATGATGAAATACATACCTACTGGCAAAGTGGCGAGCCACAAGATAAAGCAGGAGGATATGGCATTCAAGGCTTAGGCGGTCGATTTGTTACTCATATTTCGGGTAGCTATTTTGCTGTAGTAGGCTTACCTTTATACGAGACCGAACAATTATTACAAACATTCTTAAGAGGCTAGCATGAGTATAGAATTACTAATTAATGTCACGCCAAGTGAAAGCCGTGTTGCCCTAATAGAAAACGGTGTTCTACAAGAAATACAATTAGAGCGAATTGGCAATTTAGGGATTGTTGGTAATATTTACTTAGGAAAAATTAGCCGTGTTTTACCCGGCATGCAAGCCGCCTTTGTTGATATAGGCCTTGAAAAAGCTGCATTCTTACACGCCTCAGATATTGTAAATAGCGCCTCTATTGTTGAAGGTGTTGACGATACCCCGATAAAAAAAGTACAAGATATTCGTGAGTTAGTTCGCCAAGGGCAATATATTATGGTGCAAGTGGTAAAAGATCCACTGGGCACTAAAGGCGCACGTTTAACTACCGACATTACCATACCTTCTCGCTATTTAGTGTTTATGCCCGACGCCACCCACGTTGGCGTAAGCCAGCGCATAGAAACAGAAGAAGAGCGTGGCAGATTAAAAAAAATCGTTGCTGAATACAGCGATGAAAACGGCAGCTTTATTGTGCGAACCGCCGCAGAAGGCGCAAGCGAAGCCGAATTAAGGCACGATGCTGCATTTTTACAAAAATTGTGGCAAAAAGTGGTGTCACGCCGTAAAAAAACCAGTAAAGCCAGTATCTTACATGAAGACTTAACCCTTGCTTTTAGAACGCTACGTGACTATGTGGGCGAAGACATGGAACGCATTAGGGTTGACTCTAAACTAACCTACCAAGAGCTTAAATTATTTACCGAAGAGTTTGTGCCAATTTTGTCGCAAGTGCTTGAATATTATCCGGGTGAGCGCCCCATTTTTGATTTGTTTGATGTTGAAAACGAAATACAAAAAGCGCTGCATCGTAAAGTAACCCTTAAATCGGGTGGCTATTTAATTATCGATCAAACCGAAGCGATGACCACGGTTGATGTTAATACTGGTGCATTTGTTGGTCATCGTAATTTAGAAGAAACCATTTTTAATACCAATGTTGAAGCAACTTCTGCTATTGCGCGCCAGCTTAGGCTGCGTAATTTAGGCGGTATTATTATTATCGATTTTATCGATATGGTAAGTGAAGATCATAAACGCCGCGTAATGCATTCGCTCGAATCGGCATTAGCAAAAGATCGTGCTAAAGCTAATATTAATGGCTTGTCGGCATTAGGTTTAGTAGAAATGACCCGTAAGCGCACCCGCGAAAGCTTAGAACATATATTATGTGATGTTTGTCCTGCGTGTTCTGGTCGTGGTTCACAAAAAACAGTAGAAACAGTGTGCTACGAATTACTGCGCGAAATAGTGAGGGTTAATCGTGCTTACGATGCAGATAAGTTTGTGGTTTATGCCGCGCCAGCGGTATGTGAAGCATTACTAAACGATGAATATCATAACTTAGCTGAGTTAGAACTATTTATTGGTAAACAGGTCAATATTCAAGTTGAGAGTTTATACAGCCAAGAGCAGTTTGATGTGGTAATGATGTAATGAAAGCAAAAGCGGTCTGTTTTTTTTGTTTTAGAAAGTTATGGCAAACGTGTGCCATAATTTTAGTGTTACTGGCCGTGACTGTTTCTATTTTAAAATATACCCTACCTTATGCAAACGACTATAAAGATAATATAGAAAACTACCTACATACCAAGTTTGATATTAGTTTATCAATCGGCTCTATTTCAGCAAGTTGGCAAGGTAGCGGGCCTGCTCTAGTGCTCGAAAACCTATCATTTAAAGACAACCAAACTGCACCTATTGCACTCACTATAGCTAAAACCAGTTTAGAGCTTAACTTGTGGGAAAGCTTAAAAACGCTGCAATTAAAGTCAAACTACTTTGTAATAAATGGCTTTCATACCAGTATTAAAGTAGCTAATTTATTTGCCAAAAATGAAGGCGAAGTGTCGTTTGAGCAAAAAGAGCTAATAGAAGAGCTATTTTTGGGTGACACAGGCCACTTCGCAATAGAAAACTCCAGCATTAACTTTATTTTAGAAGACGGTACTGAGCGTAAGTTACTGTTAGAGAATATTGTTTGGCAAAATCAAAATAAGCAACACTTAGGTAGCGGTAGCTTAGCATTACCGGGTATTTCGGTGGGAAGTTTTGATGCGCGAATTGCACTCAAAGGCGATACTATTGAAAAAATGGCAGGCGACATGTATGTGCAAGCTAATGAGGTAGATGTATCTAACTGGTTAGCGCAATATATTAATACCGAAAAACAGCAACTGCACAGCAACATAAACTTACAAGCTTGGTTAGAGCTTAATCAAGGTTTAGTGAGTGATGTTAAAGTACAGTGGTTACCTAGTTTTGCACGTTGGGAGTTGGCTGGAGAAAAACAACAGCTGAGCCTAAGCGAAGGGGGATTTCATTTATTTCCTGAACAAAAAAGCTGGCGGTTGAAAAGCACGGGGTTAGCGTTTAATAGTAATGATAAAAGCTGGCCGAGTTTAGAGTTTGAGGCACTGCTGGGTAAGCAAAATAAAATTTGGTTACAGCAAGTTGATATAGCGCTACTTAGCGATTTAGCCGAGCTGACTAACTTTAATAACCTAACGCCATTTTTACAGCGCCAACCTAGTGGGCAAATAAAGCAAGCTTACTTAGACTATACCCATAGTGAGCAATGGCAGCTGTGGTTTGAAGCCGATAATATTGGCTGGCAAGAGCAGCACGCAATACCTGCCGCACAAGAACTGCGAGTTAGTGCTCTGGTTAATCAGCAATACGGGCGAATTACCCTGTTTGGTGAAAATAACAGCCTAATTACCGGTGATAGTTTTAGCCAAAATATAGATTATGAGCAATTAAATATAGAGCTCAATTTAGCCAAGCGCAGTAATGCTTGGCACATTAGTAGTGACAATATTTGGTTTAATAATGATGAAGTAACCTTTGCTGCAGAAATGCAGCTTAGCTTAGGCGACGAACCGCGTTTAGATTTATACGCCGAAGCATTTGCACCCGACGCGAGTATTGCTGGGCATTATTTTCCTTTAAAAGCGATGAGCCCTGAATTAGTTAGCTATTTAAATGGCGCTATAAAAGGCGGTGAAGTGTCAAAAGCACAAGTGCTTTTTGCAGGCCCGCTAACAGGCTTTCCATTTAGTGACGGCTCTGGGCAGTTTGATGTGTTAGCACAAATAGATAACGCCACTTATCAGTTTGATCCCGACTGGCCTGCAGTTACTAACGCCAGCGCCCAGTTACATTTTGCCAACGAGCGCATGGATATTTATAGCCAGCAAGGCAAGTTAGTAAATTTAGCTGTGGGTAGTAGTGTACGCGTTAGCATTAGCGATTTAATGCATGCCGATGAGCTAGTAGTTAAAATAGATAAGCAAGCCGAGCTTGAAAAAATGCACGACTTTTTTGCGGCCACGCCACTTGCCAGCCCGCTTGCTGAAATTTTTAAAATTGTGCAAGGTAAAGGCGAAGCTAGTGCAGATATAGAGCTGTTAATTGGTTCTAAATTTGCTAATGGTGCAAGTGTGAGCGGCAAAGTAAATTTAATAGACTTACCTGTTTATATTGCGACTCCAGGCATTGAACTGGATAACTTAAACGGCGAGCTGCATTTTAAAAACAATGAAATAACCCTCACTAATGCCACTGCAACATGGTTGGGCATGCCACTCAATATTAACTATGACAGCAAAAGTATTGAGCAAGATTATCGCGCCAATATAAACATAAAAGCGCAGCTAGATGCCGAGACTCTTATTGCGAGCGGCCAAGGGTTATTAAAAAACTACCTTAGCGGGAAAAGTGCAGCCGATATTGGTTTAGTGCTTAACTTTACCGAACAAGGGTTTGATTATCGTGCGCAAGTAACCTCGTCATTAATTGGTTTAAGCAGTACTTTACCGGGTGACTATGCTAAAAGCAGCGAGCAACCATGGCCACTCAATGCAGTTATTCAAGGCGATAATATATCTAACTTAATTACCGCTAATATAAAGCAGCTATTTTATTTTAACGCCATTTTAGATAACGCCAACACCCACTTTAATAATGCTCATTTTGTTATCGGTAAAAATGATTTAGGGCTTAATAAAAAAGATTTAGCGGTTAGTATTAATTTACCACAAACCGATTTGCTTCCGTGGCTAGAGTTAATTGAGCAAATTATAAATGTATCTAAGCAAGGCTCAGAGCAAGCATCAGCTAGTGTTATGCCACCACTGCATGAAGTACTTGCTAATATAGAAAAACTTAATATTAGTGACGTGCAATTTAATGACTTTGAAATGCGCTTAGCACCTACCCAAAACGATTTATACCTAAAGTTAAATGCTAAAGAATTGCGTGCAGGGGTGCTAATTCCTATCTCGCAAGCCAGCCAGCCGATTCGAATTAATAGCGATTATTTAAGGGTTAACTTTATTGAACCAACAAATGTTAAGCCAGTTGCAAGCACAGAAACAGCCGATGACGTAAGCTGGCTTACTCAGCTACCCGCAATAGAATTTGAATGTGGCGATTGTAAGGTGAGTCAGTATCAGTTAGGTAAAGTAAGCGCGTCTTTATTGGGGGATGGTAAACGGCTTGTTATTTCTGAGTTAGTGGTTGATAAGAACGATCATATTTTACGCACCCATGGGCAGTGGCAAAATGGCCAAACGCAACTCAGCGGTGAGCTTAAAAGTGAGGATATAGGCGCATTATTTAATGAGTTTGACTTAACCACCGCAATTAAAGATTCAAACGCAACCATTAACTATAATCTTGCATGGCAAGCAGCCCCGTATAACCTTGATGTAGCAAGTCTTTCGGGCAATATTGATTGGCGTTTAGGCGAAGGACATTTAACCGAGGTAAGTGATGGTGGCGCGCGGGTGTTCTCGTTACTGAGCCTAGATTCACTAGTGCGTAAATTAAAACTCGATTTTAGAGATGTGTTTTCCAAAGGTTTTTTTTATAACAGCATGCAAGGCACAATGCAGCTTGATAAAGGCATTGCCTACACTCAAGATACTAAAATGGATGGCGTACCAGCCGACTTAACCATTAAAGGTTATGCTAATTTAAATACCCTAGAAATAGACTACGACCTAGCGGTTGCGCCGCAAGTAACCTCCAGCATACCTATAATAGTAGCTTGGATGGTTAACCCCGTTACCGGCCTTGCTGCGCTTGCTATAGATAAAGTGATTCACTCGGCGCGCGTTATTTCCGAAATAAACTTTAAAGTAACCGGTAAAATGAATGACCCGCAAGTACAAGAACTTGACCGTAAAAGTCGTGAAGTAACGCTACCACAAGCGGCGCAAAATCAGCCTCAAGCAGCAACAAAGCTTAAACTAAAAGACGCTGAGGTGAGCGTTACCCAATGAGAAATAGCCAATGAGAAATAGCTAATGAGTGCTACCTTATGAGTGAAGCAATTCCGACAATTATTGCTCTGCAAATGTGCTCTGGGGTTGATCCTGAGCAAAACATACAAACGCTAGTTAATCAGTTACAACAATTACCCACTACAAGGCCACTATTAGTGTGCTTGCCTGAAGCCTTTTTAGTGTTTAGTAAATCGGGTAACGATACCTTAAAAGTGGCTAAGCATGCAGAGCGTTATAAGCAGCAGTTAAGCGAGCTGTGCCAATTGCATAATATTTGGTTAAGCGCTGGTACTATGCCAGAACCTTATAACGACAATAAATATTACGCCGCGTCGCACTTATTTAATGCCCAAGGTGAGCTCGTTGCCAGCTACAATAAAATGCATTTATTTGATGTAACAGTTGACGATTCAACAGCCAGCTATCGAGAATCAGACTTTACTCAAGCAGGAAATGAAGTTGTTGTTGTCGACTCTCCCTTTGGTAAAATAGGCTTAACAGTATGTTATGATCTGCGTTTTAGTACTTTATATACTCAACTTGTACGCCAAGGCGCAGAAATTATATTAGTCCCTAGCGCCTTTACGGTAGTGACCGGACAAGCCCATTGGCAACCTTTATTGGCGGCTCGTGCAATAGAAACACAATGTTATGTGATTGCTGCAGCGCAATATGGAGCACATGAAAATGGCCGCCAAACCTATGGCCACAGTATAGTTCTGTCTCCTTGGGGAGATACATTAAGTGAGTTGCCCACGGGCACAGGTTTTATAAGCGCCACGTTAGATTTAAAGCAATTACACAAAATTCGACGAGATATGCCAGTGCAATCTCATCAACGATTTAGAGAGCATTTATTATGAATACGGTTGAACAGCATTTATTACACGACAGCCAGCTAAATCGAGAAGAACTCGAAAAAACGCTCGCCTACATTCATCAACATAAGGTGGATTACGCTGATTTATACTTTCAATCAAGTCACCATGAATCATGGGTACTTGAAGACGGCTTAGTAAAAGAAGGTTCATACAATGTTGAACGAGGCGTAGGTGTACGCGCAGTAAGCGGCGAAAAAACCGGTTTTTCGTACTCAGATGCAATCACCCTTGAAGCACTTAATAAAGCCGCAACTGCAGCGCGTAGTATTGCCGAGGCCGGTGAAAATAAATCAATTCAAGTATTTAGCGATGTAACTGCAAAGCAGCAGTTTGCCCCGCATCAGCCAATTTCAAGTATGAGCGATACCGATAAAGTAAATTTGTTACGAGAGCTTGAAAACTATATTCGTGAACTAGCACCCGACGCAGAGCAAGTAATAAGTTCAATGTCGGCCGTGTACGAAGAAGTACTTATTGCCGCTAGCGACGGTACTTTTGCCACCGATATTCGCCCACTTATTCGTTTAAATTGTTCAGTACTACTTGAAAAAAATGGTCGTCGTGAACGCGGTGGAGCCGGTGGTGGTGCGCGTTTAGATTATGGTTATTTTAAAGAGTTAGTCGAGGGTAAACCACGTTGGATGGAGTTTGCAGAAGAGGCAGTACGCCAAGCAAAGGTGAACCTAGAAGCCATTGATGCACCAGCCGGAACCATGGAAGTGGTGCTAGGAAATGGCTGGCCAGGTGTATTATTACACGAAGCCGTAGGCCACGGCCTAGAGGGCGACTTTAACCGTAAAGGCGCCTCGGCGTTTAGCGGAAAAGTAGGGCAAAAAGTAGCGTCTGAGCTATGTACTGTGGTTGATGATGGCACTATGGCTGATCGTCGTGGCTCACTTAACGTAGACGATGAAGGCACACCTGCGGCCTATAACGTACTTATCGAAAACGGTATTTTAAAAGGCTACATGCAAGATAAAATGAACGCGCGCCTAATGGGCGTTAGCCCAACGGGTAACGCACGCCGTGAATCGTACGCACATTTACCTATGCCACGCATGACCAATACTTACATGTTAGGCGGTGAGCACAGCCAAGCAGATATTATCAGTAGTGTTAAAAAAGGCGTGTTTGCGCCTAATTTTGGTGGCGGACAAGTTGATATAACGTCAGGTAAATTTGTATTTAGCGCATCAGAAGCCTATTTAATCGAAAACGGTAAAATTACCCAACCAATTAAAGGCGCAACCTTAATAGGTAACGGCCCAGAAGTAATGCAGCAAATATCTATGGTAGGTAACGACCTTGCGCTTGATAAAGGCGTTGGCGTGTGCGGTAAAGACGGCCAAAGCGTCCCTGTTGGGGTGGGTCAACCTAGTTTGAAAATAGACAAGTTAACAGTAGGCGGAACAGCTTAATTACTGCTATTTGATTTAATAAAAGATAAAAGCAGCGCAGTGTTTGGACATAAGTAAAGGGTGTTGGCTTGCGATCACTAAGTGTGTGCTTTAAATAAGCTGGTATATAAACCTAAACATGGTTTGTATTTTGAGCTGAACCCTATTCACGGCTGCGCTTATCGTAGCCGTGTTTTTAATTACATGGTAGAATTTGCGCAATTTTTTGCAGCAAACAAAGTAGCACAGCAATGATCTTAGATGATATTCGCGTTGTTTTAGTTAACACATCACACTCAGGTAATATTGGCTCGGCGGCTCGCGCCATGAAAACCATGGGCTTATCAAAGCTTTATTTAGTCGACCCAGCGTGTGAAATCGACAGTCATGCCAGTGCATTAGCCGCTGGAGCAAGTGATGTTTTAGGTAATGCTGTGATTGTTGATACTGTTGCAGATGCAATTGCCGATTGCGCGTTAACTATTGGCACGAGTGCACGCTCTCGCACACTATCTTGGCCTATGGTTGAGCCACGTGAATGTGGTGAAAAGCTAGTAAGCGAAGCTGTGAATGGCCCGGTAGCTTTGGTGTTTGGTCGTGAAAATAGCGGCTTGAGCAACGATGAATTACAGCTTTGCAATTATCATGTATGTATTCCGGCAAATCCAGAGTACAGCTCGCTTAATTTAGCTATGGCAGTGCAGACATTATGCTACGAAACGCGAATGGCGTTTTTAAATCAGCAACCTAAAATAGCCGAAGAAGATGACACCGTTTACCCTAGCTCAAAACAAACTGAGTTATTTTACGGGCATCTTGAAGAGACACTGTTTAATACTGGGTTTATCATTAAGCAACACCCAGGCATGGTTATGACCAAGTTACGTCGTATGTTTAATCGTGCTCGCCCTGAAGATGCTGAAATGAACATTTTACGTGGTATTTTAACCTCTATAAATAAGTCGATACCTAAATAATAATGGTTATAGCAATTAGTTATAACAAGCTACGATTAAATAACGCGCTAATACTTGACTAAATTACTCAGGTAATTACAATAGGACGTAATACTTGAGTAAAACACTCAGGTATTACGTGTTTAGCTAAGAACTGGTTTTAAGTTTTAATACTTGACTAATTTACTCTGGTAATTAAAATTTGCACTCTTTTGTGCGGAGGGCGTTATGAAGTTAACATCAAAAGGCAGGTATGCCGTTACAGCTATGCTGGATGTTGCACTGCACACAGGTGTAGGTCCTGTTGCCCTTGCTGATATTTCACAGCGACAAGAAATTTCTTTGTCTTACCTTGAACAGTTGTTTGCCCGTTTACGTAAAAACGGTTTGGTAAGCTCTGTTCGCGGCCCTGGCGGTGGTTATTTATTGGGGCGTAAAGCGGACGCTATTTCTGTTGGTGATGTGATAAATGCAGTAGATGAGTCAGTTGATGCAACACGTTGCCAAAAAAGTGATATAGGTTGCCAAAGTGGTATGCGCTGTTTAACTCACAATTTGTGGTCAGAATTAAGCGCACGAATAGAAGAATTTTTAGATAATATTACCCTTGCTGAATTGGTAGAGAAATCTGATGTGAAAGAAATCGCATTACGCCAAGATAACAGTGTTAATGATGCAATTAAGCAGTTGGAAAATATTCAAGTAAGCTGTCAACTTTAAGGTTGACCTGCAGCGGAGAGAGAAATGAAGTTACCGATTTATTTAGATTACGCAGCAACCACGCCTGTTGACGAACGTGTTGCCAAAGAAATGATGCAATGCCTGACAATGGACGGTAATTTTGGAAATCCTGCGTCACGTTCACATAGGTTTGGTTGGCAAGCTGAAGAAGTGGTCGATCAAGCGCGTACCGATGTTGCTGATTTAATTAATGCAGACCCACGTGAAATTGTTTTCACTTCGGGTGCAACTGAATCAAATAACCTAGCAATAAAAGGCGCAGCACAGTTTTACAAAAAGAAAGGTAAGCATATTATTACCGCTAAAACTGAGCACAAAGCTGTAATCGACACGTGTCGTGAGCTTGAGCGTCAAGGTTTTGAAGTAACCTATATGGACGTTGAAGAAAACGGCCTACTTGATTTACAAAAACTTGCCGACACTATGCGTGACGACACCGTACTTGTAAGCATCATGCATGTTAATAACGAGCTAGGTGTAATTCAAGATATCGCTACAATTGGCGAAATGTGTCGCGAACGTAAAATTATGTTCCACGTAGATGCAGCACAAAGCGCAGGTAAAGTATTAATTGACGTACAACAGCTTAAAGTTGATTTTATGTCGTTCTCAGGCCACAAAGTATATGGTCCTAAAGGTGTTGGTGCACTTTACGTTCGTCGTAAACCGCGCGCTCGCCTAGAAGCACAAATGCACGGTGGCGGCCACGAACGTGGTATGCGCTCTGGCACACTTGCTACGCATCAGTTAGTGGGTATGGGTACAGCGTTTAGAGTTGCTAAGCAAGATTTCGAAAAAGACCATGCACATATAAGCGCCCTACGTAAGCGCTTAATTGACGGTATTATGAGTGATATGGAAGAAGTGTACTTTAACGGTACACAAGACCAATCAGTACCAGGCATTGTAAATATCAGCTTTAACTTTGTTGAAGGTGAGTCGTTACTAATGGCAGTAAAAGACATTGCAGTATCGTCAGGTTCAGCCTGTACGTCAGCAAGCTTAGAGCCTTCTTATGTTTTACGTGCACTTGGCCGTAACGACGAATTAGCACATAGCTCAATTCGTTTTAGTATTGGTCGTTTTACCACCGAAGAAGAGATTGATTACACCGTTGAATTAATGAAAAACTCTATCGGTCGCCTACGTGAAATGTCTCCACTTTGGGAGATGCATCAAGAAGGTATTGATTTAGATTCAGTTGAATGGGCTCACCACTAATAATAGTGCGAGTACATACCTAGCAGGTAGTGAGGATAGAATTATGGCTTACAGTGATAAAGTAATCGACCACGTAGAAAACCCACGTAACGTAGGTGTTTTAGACAAAAATGATCCGTCAGTGGCAACGGGTATGGTAGGCGCACCAGCATGTGGTGACGTAATGAAGTTACAAATTAAAGTATCTGCCGATGGTATTATCGAAGATGCTAAATTTAAAACGTATGGTTGTGGTAGTGCAATTGCTTCATCTTCACTGGTAACAGAGTGGGTTAAAGGCAAAACACTAGAGCAAGCAGCGACTATTAAAAATACTGATATAAGTGCAGAGCTAGAGTTACCACCAGTGAAAATTCACTGTTCAATTTTAGCCGAAGATGCAATTCAAGCAGCAATTGCAAACTATAAAAGTAAACAAGCGAAGTAAGAGAGTTCCATGGCAGTGACATTGACAGATGCGGCAGCAAACCGCGTACAATCATTTTTAGCAAATCGCGGTAAAGGTTTAGGCCTGCGCGTTGGCATTAAAACGACGGGCTGTTCAGGTCTTGCCTATGTACTTGAGTTTGTTGACGAGCTAAACGACGACGACGAAACATTTGTAGCAAAAGGCGTTACCTTAATTGTTGATGCTAAAAGCTTAGTTTACATTGACGGCACGCAGCTCGATTACACTAAAGAAGGCTTGAATGAAGGGTTTAAATTTACTAACCCTAATCAAGCTGACGAGTGTGGTTGTGGCGAAAGCTTTACCGTTTAAATTTAAACGTGTTTTGAATACCTAAGTTACTTGGGTATAAAACAAGCCCTGCCAATAAACGTAGGGCTTTGTTATTTTTGAAATTAATTTCTGAATATTATTGGTTGAAGTTATGCGCTATTTTGAGTTATTTGCAATACCAGTTGACTACAATATTGATTTAGTAATAGTTAACAAGCACTACTTAGAGCTACAGCGTGCAGTGCACCCCGATCGCCATGCCAACGCCAGCAGTCGCGATAAATTAATGGCCGTGCAAAGCGCCGCAGAAATTAACGACGCACTACAAATATTAAAGCACCCAGTAAAGCGTGCCGAATATATGTTAAGTGAGTTGGGTGTCGATATTCGTGCTGAGCAACAAACCTTGCAAGATCCGGCATTTTTAATGCAGCAAATGGAACTTCGCGAAGAGTTAGAAGAGCTAACGTCAGCGAGCGATCCTGACACTGCAATCGCTAATTTTGAAAAGCAAATCAAGCAACTTAACGAACAATACAGTGCACAACTTGCACAGCAATTAGCAAGTAACGACGAGCAGCAATACCAAGCTGCTGCAGATAATGTTCGTAAACTAAAATTTGTTTATAAACTACGTGACGAACTAGAGCGTATTGAAGACAGTTTATTTGATGACTAATCACCTAACTTGCTAATTTATAAAGCAAGGTAAAGCGAGTTTAAAAAATATTATGGCATTATTGCAAATTGCTGAGCCGGGGCAGAGCGCGGCACCACATGAACATAAACTAGCCATAGGTATTGACCTAGGTACAACTAACTCATTGGTAGCCACGGTACAAAGTGGCGAAGCACGCACCTTAACAGATGACTTAGGTGAAGCAATGCTTCCTTCGGTAGTGCGCTATCAGGCGGGTGGGATCACTGTAGGCAGCGAAGCTGTAAAATCAGCAACGCAAGATCCCGTTAATACGCTAATTTCAGTTAAGCGCTTTTTAGGTAAAACCCAAGCAGAAATAGAACAAAGCTATGGGCAACTACCGTATCAATTTTGTCAGCACGATGGTGCACTTGCCATAGAAACAGCTGCTGGAAAAATCAGCCCAGTTAAAGCATCTAGCCATATTTTAGCTGCATTAAAAGCCCGTGCAGAACAAAGCTTTGGTAATCAAGAAATATTAGGTGCAGTTATTACTGTACCGGCATACTTTGATGACGCTCAGCGCCAAAGTACAAAAGATGCCGCTGAACTTGCAGGTATTAACGTACTGCGATTATTAAACGAGCCAACGGCAGCCGCTGTTGCTTATGGTTTAGACTCGGGTCAAGAAGGTATTATTGCTGTTTACGATTTAGGCGGTGGCACCTTCGATATATCAATTTTGCGCTTGCACCAAGGTGTATTTGAAGTATTAGCTACCGGTGGCGACTCAAGCCTAGGCGGCGATGACTTTGACTCACTGATTGTGGATTACTTAAAGCAGCAAACGGGTGTAACCACTTTATCTCCAGCGGTACTGCGCTTATTTATTAATAAAGCTAAAGCCTGTAAAGAAGCATTAAGCCAATACCTAACTGTTAATGTTGGGCTTGAGTTTGATGATGAGAAACACATGGTTGAAGTGACCCGCGAAAAACTTGACGAGCTTGCGATACCACTCGTTAAAAAAACGCTTCGTTCTTGTCGCCGTGCTGTAAAAGATGCTGGTATTGAGAACGAAGAAGTGCTGCAAGTAATTATGGTGGGTGGCTCTACTCGCATGCCATTAGTACGCAGCCAAGTTAGTGAGTTTTTTAATAAAGAAGCACTAACGTCAATTGATCCCGATCGCGTTGTAGCGCTAGGCGCTGCGTTGCAAGCAGACGTGTTAATAGGTAATAAACCTGATTCAGATATGTTGTTACTTGATGTATTACCACTATCGCTAGGTCTTGAAACTATGGGTGGCTTGGTGGAAAAAATTATTCCACGTAATACCACTATTCCAGTAGCACGTGCCCAAGAGTTTACTACTTTTAAAGATGGCCAAACAGCCATGTCGTTGCACGTACTACAAGGTGAGCGCGAATTGGTAGACGATTGTCGCTCTCTTGCTAAGTTTAGTTTAAAAGGTATTCCGCCAATGACTGCGGGTGCTGCACATATTCGGGTTACGTTTAAAGTAGACGCCGATGGTTTACTTAGCGTATCGGCAATGGAAAAATCGACAGGCGTACAAGCAGATATTCAAGTTAAACCGTCATTTGGTTTATCAGACGACCAAGTCTCTAATATGCTAAAAGAGTCAATGAGCAACGCTAAAGGCGATATGCAAGCGCGTATGCTCAAAGAGCAACAAGTAGAAGCACTACGTGTAATTGAAGCACTAGAGGCATCACTTGCGAGTGACAGTGGTTTACTTGACGAAGCGCAACTAGCATATTTACGAGCTGAAATTGCAGAGTTGGTAAAAGTGCGTGAGAATGCGCAGCAACCAAACGAGATTAAAACCGCGATTGAAAAAATGGATAACGCCAGCAGCGATTTTGCCGCACGCAGAATGGATGCATCAATTAAAAAAGTTCTTACTGGGCAGTCAGTAGACAATATTTAAGAGAGATTAGAATGCCACAAATTATTTTTCTTCCCCATCCAGAATTGTGTCCAGATGGCGCTGCAATTGAAGCACCTAGTGGTCAAACGGTTCTTGATGTTGCCCTTAAAAATGGCATTAGCATTGCTCACGCATGTGAAAAGTCATGTGCGTGTACCACGTGCCACTTAGTGATCCGCGAAGGCTTTGATTCGCTAGAAGAAAGCGACGAGTTAGAAGACGATATGCTTGATAAAGCATGGGGCTTAGAGCCAGAGTCGCGCTTAGGTTGCCAAGCTATTATTAGAGATGAAGACCTAGTGGTTGAAATACCTAAGTATAACGTTAATATAGTTAATGAAGAGCACTAGCTTTTAACGATTAATATAATAAAAGCCGCTGTTTAATACAGCGGCTTTTTTGTTTGTACACCGCAGGGTAGGCGGGAGTTTACCTCGCGCAGATTTATATAAAAAGTTAGCCTTGGCTCTATGTCACGCATTAAAAGCTAACACCTTAAACGTAATTTGGAGGTTTATTTTGAGTAATCTTATTTTTTCTGACTCGTTTATTAATGGTGAATTTTATAAAACAGACACACACTTTAGTGTTGATGATCCTGCTACCGAAAAAAGCATTGTTGATGTAAGCGATATTGATCAGCAGGGTGTAAATAATGCAATAGTTGCTGCTCAAAGCGCATTTGTTAAATTAAAAGCAACCAATGCTACGCAGCGAAGCGAAACCTTGATGCGCTGGTATGAGCTAGTTATAAAACACAAGCAAACGCTTGCAGAGTTAATGACCAAAGAGCAAGGTAAACCACTTAAAGAAGCATTGGGCGAAATAGATTACGGCGCAGGCTTTATAAAATGGTTTGCCGAGGAAGCTAAGCGCAGCTATGGCGATGTTATACCTGCTACCGACAACACCCATAGGTTAACCAGCTTTAAGCAGGCTGTAGGAGTTGTTGCAGGGATCACGCCATGGAATTTTCCTGTTGCTATGATTACGCGTAAAGTTGCCCCCGCCTATGCAGCCGGTTGTAGTTTTATATTAAAACCTTCAGAGCACACCCCATTATGCGCTATTGCACTTGCTTATTTAGCCGATCAAGCAGGGTTTGAAAAAGGGGCATTTAACGTCTTAGTATCGCAAAATGCTAAAAAAGTAGGAAAAATACTAACCGACTCTGAGATAGTGCGTAAGTTTACTTTTACCGGATCAACGGGGGTAGGCAAGCAGTTATTAGCGCAATGCGCAGGTACTATTAAGCGCACTTCTATGGAGCTTGGAGGAAACGCACCTTTCATTATTTTTGATAATGCAGACCTCGATGCAGCTATTGAGGGGTTAATGGCTGCTAAGTTTAGAAATAGTGGGCAAGCTTGTGTTGCTGCAAACCGTATCTTTATTCAGCGTAATATTATTGATGCGGTACTAAATAAACTAACCCCTAAGGTGGCTGCTTTAAAAGTCGGTAATGGCTTTACAGCAGATGTTGATATCGGCCCGCTTATTTACCCTAAGGCAAAAGAAAAAGTACAGCAGCTAGTACAAGACGCACTAGATAAAGGGGCAGTATTGATTGGTGATAACAGTGATTTAGGTGGCAGCTTTCAAAACCCGTTGATTGTAAATAACGTCACTACCGACATGGATATTTACCATGAAGAAGTATTTGGTCCAGTATTAACAATTATTCCTTTTGATGATGAAAGCGAAGTACTTACTCTAGCAAACGACGTACCTTACGGCTTAGCCGCTTATTTTTACAGCCAAAATATTAAGCAGGTTTATCGCATTAGCGAAGGTCTTGAGTTTGGCATGATTGGTGTAAACGAAGGCGTTATTTCTAACCCTGTAGCGCCATTTGGTGGTGTTAAGCAATCGGGCCTTGGCCGTGAAGGGGGGCACCAAGGGTTAAATGAGTACCTAGAAGAAAAATACGTGTGTATTAAAATTTAAACCGTTTATATGCTCTTGGCGGCTTGCAGTAAAACAACTTCAAGGCGCTGTACAAATACATTGAGCAATTTATTTTAGGCAAAGAAAAGCGCGCTCTATCTCTAGGCGCGCTTGCGGAATCTTCTAATTTTCTGCATCCTGCAATTGAACTTAATCAACTCCAAATTCTTACAAATCCTTGTTATTACAATATTACTTTTTAGTTCTATGTAATGTAGGCGCTCCTGCCTGTATCCTTTATTTCCTCAACATCCTGTAAAACAACGTAAATCCTTTGTTGCTATCCTTTACGCATCATCCAGATGCTATCCTTTAAGACATTCCATTGTGCTGCTCTCCTAGAGCCTGTCCTAAAATCCGTTTTGTATTAGTAACCTAAATCATTGGTTGGTCGAGTAAGTTGTCCGTTTCCATTTACTCGTTAAGCATCACTGCTTGGTTGTTAAGTTAATTATAGGCGGTACGATATTTTAAAGAAGTATAGGTTGCTAATTAATTGCTATAGTCGTAATAGTTAAAATAATTTACTTTAATTAAAACAATTGGTTACTTTGTTTGTTATGGTTTTTCATGTTGTGTTTTCATCATTGGCTGTCACGTTTGTAGGATATGTCTTACGTTGGTTTTCTATTTTAGCGATTTTAACAGGATCAGATTATATAAAGTGTGCACTTTTGGGTAAGGCACGGTAGAATTATTGATAATAGTTATTATTCAGGTGGGAAATATGAAAAAAGTATTCGCAATTGTAGTTGGTTTGGCTGTGTCGGCACCCGTTTTTGCAACTGAGTCCGTTAATATTTATTCTTTTCGACAGCCTTTTTTAATAAAACCAATTTTAGATGACTTTACCAAACAAACTGGTATTAAAACAAATGTAGTGTTTGCTAATAAAGGCTTAATAGAGCGCGTTAAGCGCGAAGGTAAACACAGCAAAGCCGATTTAGTATTAACGTCTAATTTTAGCGCCTTAATCCAACTTGAAGATTTAGATTTAACGCAAACTATTAGTAGCGAAGCAATTAATAACAATGTGCCTGCGGCATTTCGTGATGGCGACGGCCAGTGGGTGGCACTTACTAAGCGAGTACGTAATGTTTATTCGTCAAAAGAGCGTGTGGGCGCGCTACCTGAACTGACTTATGAAGATTTGGCCGATCCAAAATATAAAGGGCAAATATGTACTCGCTCTGGTAAACATCCGTATAATTTGGGTTTAGTTGCATCAATGATTGCACACCATGGTGAAGCAGATACCAAAGTATGGCTTGAGGGAGTTAAAGCAAATTTAGCGCGTAAACCACAAGGTAACGATAGAGCGCAAGTAAAAGCAGTGAAAGAAGGTTTGTGCGATCTTGCATTTGGCAATAGTTACTATTTAGGTAAAATGCTGCAAGATGAAACCCAAAAAGAATGGGCACAAGCGGTAAATATTAACTTTCCGAACCAAATCAATCGCGGCTCGCATATAAATGTGTCGGGTGCAGTTATTACAAAATACGCTAAAAACCCTGAAAATGCCTTGAAACTCCTAGAGTATATGACCGACAATAAAGCGCAAAACATGTACGCTTCAATTAATATGGAATATCCGGTTAAGCCAGGCGTAGAATTATCAAGTTTAGTTGCATCTTGGGGAAGCTTTAAAGAAGATAGCTTACCACTTGATGAAATTAGTAAATATCGTCCGTTAGCGTTAAGGCTAATTGATGAGGTGAAATTCGATCTGTAAATGACTTATAAATTTCAGCTGTCTAAATGGCAGCTTTTTGCATGGTCGACAGGATTATTACTGTCGACCCCATTGTTTTTTCTGCTATTTGAATCTCTACAAGGTAACTCAGAGGTGTTTTCGCATCTTTGGGATACAGTGCTGTGGGATTACATTTCTAATACCGTATTACTTATTTTAGGTGTGTGTGTACTAAGCTGTGCTATTGCCTTACCACTTGGCTGGCTAACCGCTTATTGCCAGTTCCCGGGTAAAAAACAGTTTGAATGGGCGTTAATGCTGCCACTGGCTATGCCTACCTATATTATTGCCTATGTTTATACCGACTTGCTTGATTACGCAGGCCCAGTACAAAATACTCTCAGAGACTGGTTTGGGTGGCAATCGCCGGATGATTACTGGTTTTTTGATATACGCACTTTGCCCGGCGCTATTGTAATGCTTGCACTGGTGCTTTATCCCTATTTATATTTAATTTTTAAAACAGCCTTGCGTGAGCAGTCTTTTAAGTTAGTACAGGCTAGCCAGTTAATGGGGCTGTCGTCGTGGCAGAGCTTTTTTAGGGTGAGCTTAGTGTTATCGCGCGGCGCAATTGTAGCTGCGCTAGCGCTAATTAGTATGGAAACCATGGCTGACTTTGCCACAGTAAGCTACTTTGCTGTAAGCACCTTAACCACTGCCGTATACGATACTTGGTTTGGTTATTACTCGTTAACCGCTGCAGCTAAAATATCGGGCGTGATGTTATTACTATTGTTTTTAGCCTTAATGGCGGAGCGCTTTAGTCGCCGTAATCAAGCGGTGTTTGAGCGTCAGTCGGGTATAAATAGTGAAGCGCTTTATATATTAAAAGGCAAGTCGGCTTGGCTGGCAACGCTATTTTGCAGTGTGATTTTAATTGTTGCCTTTGTTATACCTATCGCTGTGTTAATAAAGTACGCCATTGTTTATTTTGATCAAGCATGGAGTAGTGAGTTTTTTAGCTATGCGTGGCAAAGTTTAAAGGTAGCTATAGTAGTAAGCGTAGTAACGCTGTTACTTAGTGTATTAGTGGTGTTTTATCAACGTATAGCCAAGCAAAATTATCCACTTATTCCGGGGCGATTAGCTAGCACCGGCTACGCTTTACCAGGAACAGTACTGGCTATTGCGGTGCTATTACCGCTTACGCTGTTAGAAAATACGGTAAACCGTGTGCTTGAGCCATACGACTTAAATATAGGCTTGTTACTCACTGGCAGTGTATTTACCATTATTTTTGCTTATGTAGTGCGTTTTTACGCAGTAGCACATGGCGCGATTGAGTCGAGCTTTTTACGCATTAGCCCCTCTCTCGACATGGCTAGCCAATCTATGGGCAAAAGCCAAGGCCATACGTTACGTTTGGTGCATTTACCCCTACTTAGACGCGGGTTGCTTACTGCGGCTTTGCTGGTGTTTATTGAATGCATGAAAGAGCTACCTACGGCTTTGTTACTTAGGCCGTTTAATTTTGAAAGCTTAGCTACGCATGTGTTTCAGTATGTGAGTGATGAGCAATTAGAGCTGGCTTCTATATCGGCATTATTTATTGTGCTGGTTGGATTTATCCCTCTGTATTTTATTAACCGTTCTATGGAGCAACGTAGTTAAATGAGTAGTTTGATTTTACAAGGCGTGAGCTATCAATATAACGGTACTAAGGTTATTCACGAGCTAAATTTAACCATAGGTAAAAACGAAATAGTGTGTTTGTTAGGTGCCAGTGGTTGTGGTAAAACCACCACCTTAAAAGCAATTGCAGGGCTAATAGAAACGCAACAAGGAAGCGTGTTTATCGATGGTAAGCTGGTGAGTAACGCCAATACATTTATCTCGCCAGAGCATCGTAATATTGGCATGATGTTTCAAGATTATGCGTTATTCCCGCATTTAACCGTGGCACATAATATTGCTTTTGGCTTAAGTAAAATGAGTAAAGAGCAAAAGCAACAGCGCGTTGATGAAATGCTTAAGCTGGTGCATTTAGTTGGCTGCGCCGACAGGTATCCGCATCAGTTATCGGGTGGGCAACAACAGCGCGTGGCGATTGCGCGTGCACTTGCTTACAAACCAAGTTTACTATTACTTGATGAGCCGTTTTCGAATATAGACACTCAAGTACGCTTTGAATTAATTGCCGATATTCGCCGCATAATTAAAACTCAACAAGTGTCGGCAGTATTTGTTACCCACTCAAAGGAAGAGGCTTTTGCATTTGCAGACACGCTGGCTATTATGCACCAGGGTAAAATAGCTCAACAGGGCACCCCAGAACAGCTTTTTGCTAAACCAAGCTCAAAGGAGGTTGCAGAGTTTCTGGGTCAGGGCATATACTTAAGCGCAGAAGTGTTAACAGCAACTGAATATAAAACCGCTTTTGGCCTAGTTGAGTCGGTTATTGCGCACCAGCATCAGGCTAATATAGGAAAAATATATGTGCGTCCTCATCAAATAGAGCTAATGAGCGACAATAAAAAAGATAGCCATAGTGAACGCGCCACCATATTAAGCAGTCGTTTTATTGGTTCGGCTTATGTTTACACTGTAGTTATTGCACAACAAGAAATAGAAGTTGCAGCGCAATATGGCCAGTCATTTGTTCAAAATGAGCAGGTTATAATAAAAATAAAACCCCACACGGTGAATTTTTTCGAATCATAAATTAATTTGTTATTCGCTGTGTTTATCTATTTATAAGCTAAGGAATAACAATGGCACAAGCGCAATCAGGGATTTGTGCTGAAGCAAACTTACACGGTTTGCATTTATTTTTTAATGTGTTTGATGGCCAAGATGAGTCATTACGTACAAAGCTCAAGCAAGTAAGCGCTATTGAGGAAGAGTTTAGCGATCAGTTTTCTGAATCTATGCTTTCTTGTATGGTGGCTATTGGTGCACAGTATTGGCCGCATATTTTGCCAGAGTATATCCCCAGTGAACTACAAAGCTTTCCTAATATAAATCATAATGAACACGCAATGAGCGTGCAGCCGTGTGATTTGTTTGTGCAAATACGTTCAGACCGCGAAGACGTCAATCATTTATTTGCACTGCAAATTTTAAAGTTATTTGCACCAGACGTAGAGCTGGTGGAACAAATTCGTAATTTTAGATTTTTAGATGGTCGCGATTTCAATGGTTTTATTTATGGTGGCAAAATGCCGCATGGCCGACAAAAGCGGGCAACGGCGTTAATAAATAAACCAGGTAGCTTTGAGGATCAAGGCAGTTATATTCATGTGCAACGTTATAAGCACGATCTAAGCGTATGGCAGCATCTATCGCTAGATGAGCAAGAGCAAATAATAGGCCGCACTCGCTTAGACAACACTCTTATAGCCCCAGCGCTTGAAACCAGCCATGCACAACGCAGTGAATTAAAAGATGAGCAAGGCCAGCCAATATTACTTAATCAAGGCATGCCTTATGGCGATGTTTACGAGCAAGGAATGCTGTCAATTACTTGCTCGGCCAGTGGAACCGCATTTGAACAGGTATTAAAAAGTCGTTTAGGTGAGGGGGAGTGCTATGATCATTGGCTTGATTTTACTCAAGCCGATATGGGGTCTGCGTTTTTTGCACCGTCAGTTGGGTTTTTAAAACAGTTATAACGCATGTTTTAAATACTAAACCGTATCAAATAAAATACGTACCCGCTCTAGGGTTAAGTCTATTTCAGATATTTTAGCTGGGGCAATAAAAATAGTGTCGTCGCCAGCTATAGTACCTAACACGCCATCGGCTTTACCTAATGAGTCAAGTAAACGCGCAATAAGCTGAGCCGCGCCTGGACTGGTACGGATAATAATCATCATTTCGTTATGCATTATATCAATAACAAGCTGGCGCAGCGGGCTTTTTGCTGTGGGTACGCCCATTTCTGCTGGCAAGCAATACACCATTTCTTGTTTGGCATTGCGCGTTCGTACCGCGCCAAACTTACTAAGCATGCGCGACACTTTACTTTGGCTTATATTGTCAAAACCTTGCTCTTTTAACGAATCTACTATATCGCCTTGAGAACCAAAGTTTTCTTCTTTTAAAAGCGCTTTAAATGCTTTTACTAACGCTTCCTGTTTGTCTTGTGGTTGCATAGTTTTTATTTGCTTTTTATTATCCATGCCGCAAATTCTACACAAAAACGAATAATTATGCAGCAGTTGTTTATTTAACTTGCCAGTTTACTGTATTCAGGCCAAATGTTTTTACAACTATGGTCTAAAATATTACGAAAATAGGCAGGATAAATTTGTTTTTAGTCGCTAATTTCTTTATCTTAGAGCCATAAATATTTCCTACCTCAAATCACGGAGAATTCCAATGAAAGTTGCTGTATTAGGTGCTGCAGGCGGTATCGGTCAAGCGTTGTCTTTATTATTAAAAACAGGCTTACCAGCTGGTTCTGAATTATCACTATATGATGTTGCACCAGTAGTTCCAGGTGTTGCGGTTGATCTATCTCATATCCCTACAGCGGTTAAAGTAGCTGGCTTTGGCGCTGATGCGTTAAATGAAGCGCTTAAAGATGCTGATATCGTACTTATTCCTGCTGGCATGCCACGTAAGCCAGGTATGGATCGTGCAGATTTATTTAATGTAAATGCTGGCATCATCAAAACGTTAGCAGAAGGCATAGTTGCAAGTTGTCCTAAAGCGTTAGTAGGTATTATTACTAACCCAGTAAACGGCACTGTACCAATTGTTGCTGAAGTATTTAAAAAAGCTGGTACTTACGACGCTAAACGCGTATTCGGTATTACTACGCTTGACGTTATTCGTTCAGAAGCATTTGTTGCTGAACTTAAAGGCGTAGACGTAGCAACTGTTAAAGTTCCTGTAATCGGTGGCCACTCAGGTACTACTATTTTACCTCTACTTTCTCAAGTTGAAGGCGTGAGCTTTACAGATGAAGAAGTTGCAGCACTTACTCCACGTATCCAAAATGCGGGTACTGAAGTTGTAAATGCTAAAGCGGGTGGCGGTTCAGCTACTTTATCAATGGGTGCAGCAGCAGCTCGTTTTTGTATGTCTTTAGTTAAAGGCCTACAAGGTGAAGACGTTGTAGATTACGCGTACGTTGCTGTTGAAAATGGCGATGCGGAGTACTTTGCACACCCAGTACGTTTAGGTAAAAACGGCGTAGAAGAAATTCTTTCTTACGGCGAACTAAGCGCATTTGAAACAAAAGCAAAAAATGACATGCTTGAAACACTGAAAAAAGACATCAAAGAAGGTGTTGATTTCATGGCGTAATAGCCAAAATCAAGTGACAAAAAAGCCTGCGTTTGCAGGCTTTTTTATTGCTCGGAATTTAGCTAACCTGCACCCAGGTTAGCTACACATAAAGGCAGTAAAGTTAGTGATCGCGATCAACTGCAATACGGGCAAGGCTCACAAGTGCTTGTTTATATTCAGACTCAGCTAAAAAGTCTAAGCAAGCAATGGCTTTGTCGGCTTCAAGTTCGGCCTTTTGCATCGTAAATTCAAGCGCATTGGTTTGTTTAAGTGCCGCTAAAATTTCTTCAAGATGATCCATGCCATTACTGTGCTCTATAGCGTCACGGATCAGCTGTGTTTGCTGCTCATTACCATGTTGCATTGCATAAATAAGCGGCAGAGTTGGTTTCCCTTCGGCTAAATCATCACCAATATTTTTACCTAATTGATCTGCATCTGCGTTGTAATCAAGTACGTCATCAACGAGCTGAAACGCAGTACCTAAATGCATGCCGTATAGGTTAAGCGCATCAAGCGTAGCTTGGTTTTGCTCAGTAATAATGGCCGCAAGGCCTGTCGCGGCTTCAAATAGCTTAGCGGTTTTAGAGTAAATAACCTGCATATAACTCGCTTCAGTGGTGTCGGGGTCATTACAGTTCATTAACTGTAATACTTCACCTTCAGCAATAATGTTAGTTGCATCTGCAAGCACTTGCATTACCTGCATTTTACCAAGGCCAACCATAAGCTGAAATGAACGAGTGTAAATAAAGTCGCCCACTAATACGCTGGCAGCATTACCAAACTCAGCATTTGCTGTAGGCGTGCCTCGGCGTAAGTTAGATTCATCAACAACATCATCATGTAATAGTGTTGCGGTATGAATAAACTCAACAATAGTTGCAAGTGTAATATGATCTTTACCCTGATAACCCAATGCTCTGGCCGCTAGTATTGCCAACATTGGGCGCACGCGCTTGCCGCCACTGTTTACAATATACAAGCCAAGTTGGTTAACTAACGCCACATCTGAGCGCATTTGCGCATGTATAAGTTGATTGACGTCATTCATATCGTTTTCGATTAACGCCTGGATAGCTTTTATATCCATTGATCTCCGAGCCAATTTTTATGTGTGAACGGCGCAGATTGTACAACAAAAAAAGCACTAGCTCGATATTTTGTGACGATTCCCTGAAAAAACACGGTTAACATCGCTAATTAGCACTTAAATACGAGAGATAGCTGATTAATTAGCGTACAAAGTGTGCTGTAATTTATGTTTATTTATTATCCGTTGTAGTGTGTGTTTAGCTAAGGCAAATTATTTTCACTAATCGTGAAAAAGCGCTTGGCAAAAGGGCTATTTAATATAAAATAGGGGAAATATTGAATTGCTCTCAATGCAGCTACTTTTTATTCATTTTAATTACAAAATAGGCTTGCTAGTTATTACGCCGTAGCGTAAACTTCGCGCCCTATCGAAGAATATTTTAGTTGCGTCGATTTGAGGGCGCACAGACGGAGTTAATTATGTACGCGGTTTTCCAAAGTGGTGGTAAACAGCATCGTGTGACTGAAGGTCAAACGATTCGTCTTGAAAAATTAGACGTTGAAACTGGTGCAGCAGTAGAATTTGATTCAGTACTTTTAGTTGCTGATGGTGAGAAAATCGAGATTGGTGTACCGTTCGTAAACGGTGGTAAGATAACAGCTGAGGTTGTTTCACATGGTCGCGGTGAGAAGATTAAGGTTGTTAAATTTAGACGCCGTAAGCATTCTCGTAAGCAAATGGGCCATCGTCAATGGTTCACAGAAGTTAAAATCACTGGCATTAGCGCTTAATTAGAGGTACTTAGAAATGGCACATAAAAAAGCAGCTGGTAGTACTCGTAACGGTCGTGATTCAGAAAGCAAACGCCTAGGTGTTAAGCGTTTTGGTGGCGAATCAGTTCTAGCGGGTAGCATCATTGTTCGTCAGCGTGGAACTCGTTTCCACCCTGGTACAAACGTAGGTATCGGTAAAGACCACACTATCTTCGCAAAAGCAGATGGTAAAGTTCAGTTTGAACAAAAAGGTCCTTTAAACCGTAAATACGTAACTATCGTAACTGAGTAATCAGTAAGATAGTTAAAAAACCCCGCCTTTGCGGGGTTTTTTGTTTTCATTATTTTACAATATATACCCAAGCCTGCAATTATACCTATGGGTTTAAGTAGCGGGCTCTTTAACGAAGTTATAGAGCGATCTAATTCGTAAAATGGTTCAAATATTTATGCCAATTGGTATTAAGTTGGCTTGGGTATATAATAGTGTTATTAACAAGCCAATCCCTAAAGTGAGTAATCATGAAGTTTGTAGATGAAGTAGAAATTCGCGTAGAAGCTGGAGACGGTGGCGCCGGTATCGTGTCTTTCCGTCGTGAAAAATATATCCCAGAAGGTGGGCCTGACGGTGGTGACGGTGGTGACGGTGGTAGTGTTTATCTACAAGCGGATGAAAACTTAAATACCTTAATTGATTACCAATTTGAACGCTTCCATAGAGCAGATCGCGGTACTAATGGCCGCAGCCGTAACTGTACTGGTAAAAAGTCTGACGATTTAATTATTATGGTGCCTGTAGGTACACGTATTATGGACGTTGATACGCAAGAGGGATTAGGGGATTTAACCCAACATGGCCAAAAGATTTTGGTGGCAAAAGGCGGTTTCCATGGCTTAGGAAATGCGCGTTTTAAATCAAGTACAAACCGTGCTCCGCGTCAAAAAACCTTAGGGACAGAAGGCGAAGTACGCAACCTTAAACTAGAGTTATTGTTACTAGCAGATGTAGGCTTATTAGGTTTGCCAAATGCAGGTAAGTCTACCTTTATCCGTAGTGTATCGGCAGCAAAACCAAAAGTAGCAGATTACCCATTTACGACGCTTATTCCAAATTTAGGTGTGGTACGTCCTGAAGCTAATAAATCATTTGTTATCGCTGATATACCAGGCTTAATTGAAGGCGCATCGGATGGTGCTGGTTTAGGTATTCAATTTTTGAAACACCTAGAGCGCTGTAGAATATTACTGCATATTATTGATGTAATGCCAGTTGATGGCTCAAATCCAGTTGATAATGCATTTGCGATTGTTAATGAGTTACATCAGTACAGCCCTAAATTAGCAGAAAAACCGCGCTGGTTGGTATTTAATAAAATAGATTTATTACCAGCTGACGAAGCAAAAGCTTTATGTGAAAAAATTGCACAAGAGCTAGGCGAAACTGAAAATATTTACAGTATTTCTGCTATTAATAAATCAAATACTCAACCACTAATTCATGACGTAATGACATTGCTTGAAAGCATGCCAAAAGAGAAATTCGTTGAAACTATAGACGAAGAGGTTGAGTTTAAGTGGGACACCTATCATCAAAAAGCCGCTAAAAAGAGCGACGATGATGATGATTGGGATGAGTGGAATGAAGATGATTACGACGTAGAAGTTGTGTACGAGCGTTAATTATAATTAATTACATATAAAAGGAGCTTATGCTCCTTTTTCTTTGTTTAATAATAAATACTGGATAATTAGTGTGATAATTTCAATGATTGCTGCAATGGCAAATAACCGTGTAATTGGCCTTAATAATACAATGCCTTGGCATTTACCTGGAGACTTACAGCATTTTAAAAAAGTAACCACAGGTAAACCTGTGATTATGGGGCGCAAAACATTTGAGTCTATTGGACGGCCTTTACCTGGGCGTCGTAATATTATTATTACCCGTAATAGCCAGTATCAAGCAACTGGAATAGAAATTGTTACAACGCCAGAGGCCGCGTTAAATTTAGTTGCTGATGTGGAAGAGGTGATGATCATTGGTGGTGGAAATATTTATCAACAATTTTTAGAAAGTGCACAAAGACTTTATTTAACCTTTATAGACTTAGATGTTGAAGGTGACACTCAGTTTCCTGATTACGAAAAAGTGGCAACCTGGCAGGTTAAAGATGAAATACAAATGGCTGCGGATGAAAAAAATCAATATAGTCATAAGTTTGTAACTTTATATAAAAACCCTTAACATTATTGCGAAATACTGAGCATATTGGTACAATATTAACTAATCCAATAGGAATAAAGTATTATAAAAAGGGTTTTCCATGATTAAGTTATCAAAGCTAGTTGTTATTACTGCGCTTGCAGCCGGTTCGTTTGTATATACTGCCCCTGCACAAGCAGATGATCAGTTAGCGATTTCTATCTGTGAGTATATTGCAGCGGATGATAAAAATCGTTTACGTAGTAAGCTTAAAAGCGCACGAGTGAAAGTTCGTAATATATACGACGCAGTATTTTGTAATGGTAATAATTTATTACGACATGCAGTGGCAAGTAACGCACTAGATAGTGGCGAATATATAGTTAAAAACCTATCTAAAAGCTCACTAGAAGATGGCGCTGATGTATCATGGGCTGAATCGAACGGTCATTCAGGATCGCCCTTAATTGCGATAATTAAAGAGCGCGCAGGTCTTTAATTTTACAATAAATACGATTAAACCACGTTTTATACGTGGTTTTTTTACGCCTGTATTTTTATAAATAATTTTATATAACACAGCACTATTTTAGTGTTGTAATCCCCCCTTTTAACACAAACGCCAACCTTATTAAAAACATAACCCTTTTTACTTATTAACTTACTTATTGTGTTGAAATGAACTTATAGCCGACTCTATAGGTGCTGAAGTTAAAGTAACCTAGGAATAGCCACACAAAATAACTCATTGTTTTTATTTGGGTTAACATTCTTGTTGTTGCTTTGACAGCTCATGAATTTAATACGATTGTTAGTATTTGCCATTAAACTGTCATAAATAGTCAATATTCTACGCGCATATGATTTTAGGGATTTATTTATGCGCGCCTCTACATTTACCCGCTTACTGGCTGTTTTGTTAACTCTCGCAAGTGTTTTATTAGCTATGACTCTACTTTGGGCCAGTCAAACTTTACTTAAACTAGAGCAGCAAGACGGTGCATATAGACAGCTTAAAAATACGATTATGGTTGATCTAGCGAGCTATCTAAGTAATTACTTAGCACAAGGCGATAGCCAATACTTAACACAAGCCTCAAGTTTAATCTCGCAAGTAGAGCAAAAACAGTTAACGCTATTACCAGCAGCTCTTAAATCACAACTTACTGAGCAGTTAATTACTCTAAATAATGATATAAACGGTAAATATAGAGCCTTGGGTAAGCTCTCTGGTAACGAAACGGCTTTACTTGATAATGCGCTAAGGCAAATGGCTGGTTCGGCATCCTCGTTAATTAATTATGCGCGCTCAGCTTCGGATAATAGTAACAACACGCTTAGTTATTATAAATTGGCCAATGAGTATTATAGTGAAGTGATTAACTTATCATTATTTAGTTATCAACTGGTGCTAGATTATCAGCAGAGTGTAGAGCAGAGTTTGCAACAAAGCGTGAAAAATTTAAATGTATTAGCAGCAAAAATAGAGCAGCTACCAAACTTAGGTGTGATGGATAAAGTAGATGAGTATAGTTTATTTATTGACGAGCAAAGTGAAGATTTAGCTACTGATATTAAATCAGAATTAAGTAGTTGGCCAAATCGCTATCCTCGGGATTTAACCAGTACATTAACTCAGGCACAACAACGACAGACGGGGGCCGATGAATTGCGCACGCAGCTTAGTAATTTATCTAAAACAGTGATAAATGCAGAGCAAGCACTAAAAACACAACAAGATAATTTAAAGCAGCAAGTATTTTGGGTGTTTTGTGTTGCTATTAGTGGGCTAGTTATACTTGCTGGCGGTGTTTATATTGTTCAGCGTAATCTGGTACTTAATCCTCTTCGACGGTTGCGCGACGGATTTGCATTTTTAATTGAAACGAATGAGCTTAAAAATATTGTCAGTAATAACCCAAAAACTGAAGTTGGGGAAATAGCCCAATACTTTAATCAGCTAATTGAACGCCAGCGCATAGAAGCACAAGAGCGAGCGCAAATGCTAAAAGTAGTGAATGCTTTTATGCAGCAAATGAGTAAACACTTACAGACGATTGAGCAACAAACTACTACGAGTTATGGGCAAGTGGAACAGAATCAGTATTTACTAACCGATATTCAGCAGATTGGAGAGCAAGTTAATGATATTAATACACAAGTAGCTGATAACGCACAAAGTACCTTTAGTGCCATGGAACAAAGCTTAGGATTTGCGCAAAGTATGTTAAGTGCGAGTGCCGATACACAGGCACGGGTTGAACGCAGTATACAAAGCTTACAAGAGCTACTTAATGGTGTTGAAGGCGTAAGTAAAATTATAGAAGTAATACGTAATATTGCAGATCAAACCAACTTACTTGCGCTAAATGCAGCAATAGAATCAGCTAGGGCAGGTGAGCATGGTCGCGGCTTTGCAGTAGTGGCAGATGAAGTTAGGCAATTGGCACTGCAAACGCAAGGCTCGCTGAGCGAGATAAATGGGCAGCTCACCATACTGAGTGAAAACTCACGGCTAGTTGCTACGCAAATAACAGCATTAACCCAAGGTGCTCAATCGCAAACGCAAAATGCCCAAGAACTTAAGTTAAATTCGGAAGCGGTGGCAAGTAATGCAAAAAATGCTAATAAAGTAGCGTTTGAGGCGATGAAGCTTGCTAAGCAGCAAAGCAATTTATTAGATAACTTTAGTCAGTCAATGGCTGAAATGAAGGGGCAAGTAAGTGAGTCGAGCTCGTTGGTGGATGATATACGACATCAGCTACAACAACAAATTCATTCGATTAAAGGGGGCCTGGGGTTGTAATAAATTAGCTTTAGCGCTCATCTTATATCATGCTCTAAATTCTATGTGCTAAGCTGTATGCTGGTTTTATTTTATAAAATGAAGGATTTATAATGATTGTACAAGGTCAAACTATTCCCTCGGTTACGCTAAGCCAGTTAACCGACGATGGTATGCAAACACTGACTAACAGTGAATTATTTGCAGATAAAAAAGTTGTATTGTTTGCAGTCCCCGGTGCGTTTACACCTACCTGTTCAAATGCACACTTACCTGAGTTTATTACTCTGGCAGATAAAATAAAAGCAAAGGGCGTTGATGCAATTTATTGTGTATCGGTAAACGATGCGTTTGTTATGAAAGCATGGGGGGCATCACAAAATGCACAAGAAATAGCCATGCTGGCAGACGGCGATGCGAGCTTTACCAAAGCATTAGGCCTTGATATGAATACGGCAGGGTTTGGCGGTGTGCGTTCAAAGCGTTACGCAATGATCGTGGAAAATAGTGTAGTAACCGGTTTATTTGTAGAGCAAGAAAAAGAATTTGTGGTTAGTCGTGCTGCTGCTGTTTTAGAAAAGCTATAGAATAAATTAGCGATTTGAAAATACAAAAGCCGATGTTGATGCAACATCGGCTTTTTGCAATTATTGCTTATTAAGGCTGATATTGCCCGCTAATTGTTAAGCCCGAGAAGGTTTTATACGCGTTAACACTTAAGTGCCACGTACCCGCTTGTGGGCTTGAGAAAGTACAGGTTTCGGCATTACCATTTTTATATGGACGACAATCGTAACTCGATGTCGTGGGCTGACTGCCAAACTTAACAAACAAATCAGCATCGCCTGTGCCACCGCTTGTTGTTACTGTAAATGTAGCCATACCTGCTGGCACGTCTAGTGTGTAATGCTTCCATTGACCTGCATTAGCACTCACATCGCTTACAGTGCCACCACCAGCTTGAGGTATGCCTGAGCCCCCGCCCGAAGCTGCTGTAATATTACCAGTTAAGCTGATCCCAGAATAGGCAGAATAACCTCGTAGCATCACATGATACGTACCTGATGTAGGGTTATCGATTGAGCACTCTTCGTTGTTACCACTTTTGTAAGGGCGGCAATCGTATGTAGAGGTTGTTGGCTTACTGCCAGAGCGCACGTATAAATCGGCATCACCAGTGCCTCCACTCATAGTGAAAGTGACATTAGTTGCGCCACTGGGCACTGTCATTGTATAAAATGTTTCTGAGTTAGTTGCGCCGCTTAAACCGGTTTGAGTTTCGCCATCAAGAAGTTCATTACCACTTGGTGGTGGTGCAGTGCCACCACTTGCAGCAGCTACGGCAGCTGCTGCATCAACAATACCGGTACCACAGCTAGTACATGTGGCTGGGAACGAGCGGGTGGTTGTTTTTAAAATATTTTCGATTTCATCGGGAGTAGCATTCGGCTTTGCTTGTTTTATCAGTGCCGCTACGCCAGCAACATGGGGGGCTGCCATTGATGTACCCTGCGAAAAACCGTAGCTATCACTAGAAGGGGTTGACGAACCGGCGTTATAAGTGGATAAAACACCTTCAGAATCGTTAGCAAAACTTTGCGCACCACCCGGTGCGGCAACATCAATATTACTACCGTAATTAGAGTAATAAGCACGACCGCCATTACGGCCAACCGAGGCTACATTTACCACGCCATTACAGTTGCCTGGGTTATAGTTTGCTGAGTTATCGTTATCGTTACCGGCAGCAATTACCACTACTGTGCCGTTATTACGTGCGGTGTTAATAGCACTTTGTGTTGTAGAGCTACATGAGCCACTGCCCCCTAAGCTCATATTTATTACATCTGCAGGATTGGCATTTGCCGGTAGCCCAGATACATTGCCACCAGAAGCCCAAATAATACCATCAGCAATATCAGAGGTTAAACCGCCGCACTTACCTAGTACACGTACAGGCACTACTTTGGCGCCGTAAGCAACCCCAGCAACACCCTCACCATTATTAGTAACTGCAGCAACAGTACCCGCTACATGTGTACCGTGCCAGCTAGAGTTTTGTGCACCGTTAGTACCACATTCATTGGCAGCAACCGCATCGCCCGGATCGCGGGCATCGCTATCGCGACCATTGCCATCATTAGCCACCGATAAATTCGAGATCATATCGTAACCGGGTAAAATATTAGCGTTTAAATCAACATGAGGGCGATAGCCTGTATCGAGTACTGCAACAACAACACCGCTACCAGTGGCTGTATCCCATGCGGTAGGTAAGTTTAAGCCGCCAGCTTGTTCATAATAATGCCATTGGTCGTCAAATCGTGGATCATTAGGCGTTGCAAAGGGTTGCAGCATTTGATCGACTTCAATGTACTCAACGTTGCCAGATTCAAGCATTTCTTGCATAAATTGCTGTGCTTCTTGTGCATTTAGCTTTTTACTTGCACGCATTACATGGTGATTATTAAGTGCCATGGCACGAATATACTTCGCTTTTACTTTGCCTTTTTTAGAGGTGTAATTTTTAACAAAGCTCTGCGCTTTATTTTGCATATTTGATTGGCTTACATCTGTGTCTGTAGCTGCAAAGCTAGCTAAATCATTAGTGTTATTTTTATATTTAATAATGAATTGTGTTTCAAAACCAGTTTGATTTTGTAATTTAGCTGTTGTTTCTGCCATTGATGGTGCAATTGCTTGTGCAGGAGTTGCAATACTCGATGTTGCAGCAAATAGTGAGCTGATAGTAAAGGCTATTGCACACTTTTTAAATGATTTACCTGTTGTCATGATTATCCTTAGTTTTTATTTGTTATTTCGTAGCACAAATCCACGAAGTGGGTACAAAGGTAAATGATCTGTTAAATTAATTGAAAGATTAATTACTTATTAGCTTCTTTCATTTGGTTATAACCTTGTTATTAGCGGGTTTGTAGTTACTTTGTACTTTTTATATTTATAAATATAAGCATAAGTAACTAGTTTTAAATTTGAGTATTAATACTTTTATTTTTTATTTGTTGTGCAATTGAAAATAATCAATTCGATGTCCAGCCGGTGCATAAATTTTGTTATAATCAAAAAAAATTAATGAGATAAATAAATGACCCAAGTAGATGTGATAGTAATAGGTGCGGGAGCAGCAGGCTTAATGTGTGCAGCGCAAGCAGGATATCGTGGCCGTAGTGTTACAGTACTTGATATGGGCAAAAAGCCAGGTCGAAAAATACTCATTAGTGGCGGTGGGCGCTGTAACTTCACCAACGAAAATGCCAGCCCTAGTAATTATTTGTGTGGCAACCCTCATTTTGTTAAATCATGTTTAAGTCGTTATACCCAACATGACTTTATTGAACTGGTAGATCGTCATGGTTTAGCCTATCACCACAAAACACTAGGTCAGCTTTTTTGTGATAATAATGCTCAAGACATTGTTGATATTTTACTTACTGAGTGTAAATGGGCGGGGGTATCTATAAAGTTGCGTAACGAAGTAATCAGCGTTTCAAAAACTGAAACTGGTTATAGCGTAGTAACCGAGCATGAAACATTTTATTGTGAGTCGTTAGTGATTGCCTCCGGTGGCTTAACTATGCCTAAGCTTGGCGCAACACCCATTGGCTATAAAATTGCTGAGCAGTTTGGCTTAAAAGTATTACCGACCATGGCGGCACTTGTACCATTTACTTTGCATCAGCACGATAAAGAACGTTTTGAAGCGCTTTCAGGTATAAGTATTTTATGCGATGTTACTAGTGAAGATGGCACTGCATTTAAAGAAAACATTTTATTTACCCATAGAGGATTATCGGGTCCTGCTATATTACAAATAAGCTCATTTTGGCGCGCCGGACAGGCGGTAACTATTAATTTATTACCCGAAACAGATTTAAGACAACAGCTAGCCGATTGGCGTGAAACGCAATCCCAAAAGTCGTTAAAAAATAGCTTAGCCACTATTTTACCTAAACGTTTTATTGAAGTTCTTCATGAGGGGAAAGCAATTCCTGATTGTAATATTAACCAGCTAACACATAGCCAAATTGGCGAGTTAGTTAACTATATACATGCATGGCAAATTAAACCAAATGGCACAGAAGGTTACAGAACAGCGGAAGTAACGCTAGGCGGTGTAGATACCGATGAACTTAGCTCAAAAACCTTTGAAGCAAAAAAAGCACAAGGCTTATATTTTATTGGCGAAGTAACCGATGTAACCGGCTGGCTAGGGGGCTATAATTTTCAGTATGCGTGGAGCTGTGGTTTTGCTGCTGGGCAGTATGCTTAATATTGTGTAGAGACAATAAAGTTTGCCCGTAAGCATTAAAGTTTGCCCGTAAGAGATTTTCAGACAATAAAGTTTGCCCGTAGTGAGGTTTGCCACTATGCTCTATTTAGTTAAGCGTATTGGTAAAAATAATGTCCAGAGGAAGAAAACTAGAGTCTGTAAAAGACTATCAAAGAGCCCTTAAAAGTAAATATGGCATAGGAGAAGGATTTAATTATAAGCCATGGCTTCGAATTCAGGATGTCAAATCTCACGGAACGAGGTCACTAATTTTTGGACGAAAGTCTCAGCGTGAACATCATATGATGTCCTCAATTGAGGCTGAGCTCTTCTATTTGGCAGAGTTTTCTGACAGCGTTGTTGATATAAGAGAACAATTTCCTATCTTACCACTCAATTATACGCAAAAAGTGGCAAGTATGTTGGGTGTTAAGCATCCGACCCACCCTAATACCAAAGAACCTATAATTATGACTACGGATCAATTACTCACTATTGATTCTACTCAAGGTATTTCATATCACGCCATTTCAGTTAAGCCCGAAAGTGAATCGAATAAACAACGAGTACTAGAAAAAATTGATATTGAGCGAGTTTGCTGGGAACTCCTTGGAGTTAAGTTTAGCTACTTCACCGGTAACGAATTAACCAGAATTCAAAGTCGTAACCTTGACTGGGCATCAGCTCCTTTTCGCGAAAGCCCAACACGTTTTTCTGACGAACAGATAAGTAGTGCCCTAACTATTATAAATGTAGGGCAGGTTTTTTTCGAAGATCTTTGTAATAAACTTATTTCAATGAATATAGCGACACATGATGATTCTCAGTTACTTATTCGTTATTTAATTGCAGATAAATATATTGATGTGGATCTATCTTCAAATATTCCTGAATTAGGGATTATGGATGTAAAATCTATAGTGGTTATGGGTAAAGGTGCTATGAATGGAACTTCCTAGAAACAGTGTATGGGAGTTAAAAGACTCGGACTTAGCCGAAGATGGTCTATACCGAATTTTAGAAATTATGCTTGATGTTACATCGATCATTCTATTTCCTTTGAATACTAAATCGGTCACCACTCGCCCTTTTGCTGTCTCAATTGAAGCATTTACTGAACATGTAAAAAGTCGAAATGCTAGTAAAGCAGGTTTTAATCTTCCCAGTTTTCTTTTAGTTGCAGAGGAAAATATCGCAAAAGAACATATTACTCGTAGAGATAAAAACTATTCTCTAATTGAAGGAATTATTTCTGACCGAGCTTTTATTTTTGATTACGCAACTAAAAAACGAGTTTCACATCTTGCAAAACACGCGAAAAAAGTAGGGATAGATCGAAAGGCATTATCTCGACTTTTAATGCAATATTGGCGTTACGGTCAAGATAAAATGGCTCTTTTACCAGCATATAATAACAGTGGTGGTTTTGGGAAAGATAGGAAGCCAACCGATAAACCACTAGGATCACCGAAACAGCCAAGAACCCTTGCAGTTGAAAGGTCGGTTAAATATATAACGACTGATATAGATAAAAGTAAGTTTAAGAAAGCGCTAAAAAAGTACTACCTAAAACAGGCCGGTTTGACGTTATCAAAAACTTATAAAAATATGCTAAGAGATAGTTATGCTGATGAAATACGCATTGCGGATGCATGCTGTAAACCGCCAGTAGTTCCTACTCTGAAACAGTTTAGCTATTGGTCAAATAAAATATTTACGAAAGATGAAGTTATTAAAAGTAAAAGCACGGAAAATGATCACCTAAGGAATAAAAGAGGTTTATTAGGTAGCGTTATTCAAGATAGTTATTTGCCTGGGGCTCACTTTGAAATCGATGCAACAGTTGCTGATGTTCATATTGTTTCTGAGCTTGGCTCTCAATATGTATTAGGCCGACCAACAATTTACATTATCGTTGACAGAGCTAGTCGAATGATAGTTGGCATGCATGTTTCACTCTTCCATGCTTCATGGCGTGCAGCTAGGCAAGCATTATCAAACTGTTTTATGCCTAAATCACGTTACTGCGAAGAGTTTGGTGTTGATATAGATGATTCACAGTGGCCTTGCGCGCATATTCCAAAGGAGCTTGTTTGTGATAATGGTGAAATGATTGGCTTACAGCCTAAAAAAACGTTAAACCCGATGACTAAGCTTTCTTTCACCCCTCCTTACAGGCCGGATTGTAAGGGAGTGGTTGAGAAGCGCTTTGATATTTTAAATAAAGAAGTTATTCATGAATTTTTAGGTACCACTCGAGGTGGTAACATCATCAGGGGGAGTAGAGACCCTAGAAAGGATGCTATTTACACTCTAAAAGAAGTGACTGTTCAAATCATTAAAGCTGTTTTAGAGCATAATAAATCCATATTAGGTGACTTAGCTTTTTCAAGTCCGTTATTAGTTGAAAATGATTTATCTCCAACTCCCATCAATTATTGGAAGATCCATCTCGCTAAGCATAAACATGAACTTCAAGCCGCTCTACCTCATGATGTTATATCCCGCTTACTTCCCCCTACACAAGTTAGTATGACGCGTAATGGAATTCATTTTAATGGGTTGTATTATTCGAACAAAGAAATTGAAGAACGAAATTTAGCATCTGTTGCTAGATCATCAGGTCAATGGAAATTAGAAGCACGAATTGATGAAAATACAACTAATCACATTTATGTAAAACTAGATAAAAATAAAAATTTTGAGCTCTGTTATTTATCGCCACGTAGTCGCATGTTTATAGATAAATCGATGTATGAGTCTGAATTTATACAGGAATGGCTCGACTCAAAAAAAGAATTGACCCCTATAAGTGTTACATCTATAGATGATCACCAAAACCGTCATCATGTGACTAAAAACGCTAAAAAAAGAAGCTACAATGCTGAAAAGATAGCGTTTTCCGAAAAAACGAAGAATGTCCGCCAAAGACGTGAGGATGAGTTGCAAGCAACAACGAACGTACTTCAGCCAAAAATACAGAGCAATAAAAATATCGATACTACACCATCAGAAAACAGATCTGATAAGATCGTTTCTTTACCGGTTGGTAGAAAGAGAAGAACAAAAGGAGAGTCATCATGACAATAACTCAAGCTGTATACCATGATGCAATATTACCTGAACACAAAGGTAATCCCTTAATTGAAGCCCTTCCTCCTAAAATTGCTTGGCAAGTTGTTATGACTGTATTTTGTAATTATCCAGATTATGCTGAAGAAGTTTCTGAACACCCAAACCCATTAGTAAGAGAAGAATACCTAAATAGAATAGAAGAACTCAGGCAACCTTTGACTGACTATGAGTCTTGCTTCAGAGCAATAGAAAGAGCTATTAAAAAAGGATACTCAGCAAAAAATCCACTTAGCCCTACTACTACACAATATTTACATTATTTAGTTGATGAAAGGCCTGAAATTGAACCTAGAACTGGCTTTTTCCAGCCTAAAGGTGAGGGTTTAACGCTAATTGGTGAAAGTGGTGTAGGTAAATCGTCAATGCTTGAGCAAGTTCTTAATTACTTTCCTAATGTTATAGAGCATGATTCATACAAAGATTGTTCATTAACAGCACTAAAACAGGTTGTTTGGATAAAAGTTGATTGCCCAAGTAATTCTAGTGTAAGAGATTTATGTGAAGAAATTTTATCAGTATTAGACCTTTCATTAGATAGAGAAAAAACTAAGCCAGCAGGAACAATAGGTGCACTTGTTCGTCAATTAGAGCAGTGTATTAAATCTAGCTTTCTCGGGATGCTAATTATAGACGAGATGCAAAACTTACAGTTTAAACGAACAGGTGGTGAGAACAATCTGCTTAGGTTCTTACATCGATTAGTGAACAAATTAGGTGTGCCCCTCTTCTTTATTGGAAACCCCCCATTTGATCAAACTTTAATTAAAGAATTGAAAGCAGCTAGAAGAGCTGAAAGTGGATACCATCACACTATGTCTGTGCTTGCTAAGGACAGTGATTCATGGCGGGCGTTTATAACTCAACTTTGGAATTATCAATGGACTAATGTTTATACAGAACTATCAGAGGAACTCAATGACTCACTTCATAAACTTTCTGTTGGAAATATAGATATGGCAAGCCGGACTTATCGCGAAGCACAACGCTTAGTGATTGGAACTATTGATGAGCGGCTAACAGTATCAACACTCGAGGCTGGCAATGCATTAGCATGTGGTTTATCCCGACAAACCAATGAGATTCATGAACTAAAAAGTGTAATTACTTTACCAATAGGGAAACAGCGGCGTAGTACTAAAAAGGTTGAGACAGAAAGAGTGAGTACTATCGATAAAACTGGCGATATTACTAAACCGCAACATCCAGAATTTGCGGGTCAACTGATTGAATTAATAGGTGCTGTCGATTTAAACGACAGAGTAAAAGTTCGCGATATATTTCAACAAGCTAGTGGTTTAGAAGATCCAATTAGTTTTTTAAAACAAAAAAAGATGTTACTTGAAGATCCTTTATCAGAGTTATTTTGATGTGTTCAGAAAGCAGGCAGTAAGTCTGTTTGTAGTCTAAAATACATAGATTGTTTAACTTGAAACTCAAGATGAATGCAACTTCCTTTATCTTATCCTGATGAAATAATATTTAGCCGTATTGTGCGTCACTTTACATTGAGTGGCATGACTTGTGAAGGCTATCTATCAGATGTGTTTGGTAACCATAAAGTAACTATTCACCCTTATTTAACAGCGGGCCTTGAACAAGTCTGCAACAAGTTGAGTCACGAATTACCAATTGATGTTTTAAAAAAGCAAACATTAGCTCCTTTATTTATGTATTTTTTACCACTATACGAATCGACTATTTCCAACGCTTTAATTTTAGGTAAAGCAAGCGAGGCTATTCGGGCATGCCAACTATCCTGTGTTCGTGAAAAAGAGAAAATCTCTCTTAAGTTTTGTCCTGAATGTGCTAGAGAAAATACTCAGGAGTTTGGTACACCTTATTGGCATAGAAGTCACCAAATCCCAGGTGTAGAGTCCTGTTCCTTACATCGAGTTAAGTTAGAACATTTTCCGCTAGAGAGCCGCTCAAGATTAAACTATTACTTGCTACCCCCTTTAAATATTAGAGCTAGGCCAACTAACCAGCTTAGCTTTGAGTTTGCTCAATATGCGTATGAGGTATTAACTCAAGTAAGCCACAGTAGTAAACACTTTGATTTACTAGCCTTTAAAACCCAACTTCAAAAATTTGGGTATATAACGGATAAAGGGAGTTATCGTAGAAGTATGATTTTAAAAAGCTTGTATCTGCGTATTCCGGTGATGGTGAACACCGATTCCGGTTTTATCGTGAACACTTAAATTCCACGCATTGGGTTCATGACATTTTTAACCTAAGTGTTCACGATGGTCAATTTTAGATTGAATTTTTCTCATAGACTCTCCCTTTAATTTTATCCGATGAGCATTGTGCATTAGTCGATCTAAAATGGCATCGGCTAAGGTATTATCGCCGATGGATTGATGCCATTCTTCGGTGGGTAATTGACTGATGATGGCGGTTGATGAACTGCCGTGCCTATCATCCATGATCTCCATTAAGTCATTTCGTTGTGCCGCTTTAAGTGGCTCAAGCCCCCAATCATCTAAAACGAGTAAGTCGATCTTAGCGAGTGACTGTAACATTCGACTGTAAGTGCCATCTGCTTTGGCTTGTGTCAGCGCAAGCATCAACCTTGAGAGTCGGTAATATTTAACGCTGTAGCCTTTCATGCATCCTGTATGCGCAAGCGCACAAGTGATATAGGTTTTACCGCTACCGCAAGGGCCTGTGATGAGTAAGTTTTGTGATTTATTCAGCCAATCACATTGCAGTAGCGATGCCATCATCGATTGATTGAGACCTCGCGGGTGATGATAATCTATGTCTCTGGCGTTAGCGGCTAATTTAAGTTTTGCCGCTTTAAGTAAGCGTTGTTGTTTTCGGCTCTCTCGGTCTTGGGCTTCACTGTCTGCTAGCAGTTGTAGTCGCTCATCGAAGGACAACCCTTCATAAGTACTTGGTTGTTCTATTTGGCTCACTAAGGCGTTGGCCATACCACTGAGTTTGAGTTGACGAAGCTGAGTTATCGTTTGTTCTAACATAGAATTTCCTTACCTTAATGGAAGCTTTTAGGACCACGGATATTTTCATGGGATTGTGGCAATAACGTCGACGGCTCTTCTTGCGTTCGCGGCAATTTATCTTGGTTGCAACTGAGTATGTCTTTGATATGTTTTAACCGATATAAACTGTATTGATTGGCTATCGCACAGGCGTTATTGAGCCGATCGGCGGGATAGCTTCTTGATAGGTTGAGTAAGCCTAAGCACACACGATACGCTTGTTCTTCATGTTGTTTCTGTGCCAATTGTGCTTTCACCCAGAGCAAAACGTCATCTCCAATATCTTTCGCCCAATTCATTAAACGCCCTGGTGACCATTTATGATGCTTCTCATGCTTTACAGGCATGTGCTCGGATGTGGTGGTCATGCCCGGATGATATTTTCTCGGGTGACTGGTGATGCGTTTATGCTTGAAATAAGCCTCAATCAAGTTGTCTTTGGCATGAAGTTCAAGCTTTTCACCCACCAAGTGATGGGGTACCGAGTAAAGATGGTTATCATACTGAACGTGATAATCAATATTCGCTTTGACGTGTTTAATATCCGTGAATTGATAAGCAAGTTTGGGCATGGGCGCGAGGGCGGGTTTGTCGATTGACTCGAACCATGATTGTCGTGTCCCACTCAGTTGCTTAAAGGGCTTATTATTGACCTCAAGCAGTAAGGCTTTGATGCAATGGTTTAGCTCAGCTAATGAGAAAAAGGTTTGGTGTCGTAACTTGGCGAGTATCCAGCGTTCAATGATTTGCACGCCCACTTCGGCCTTGGCTTTATCTTGTGGTTTTCTGGGACGAGCAGGCACAATCACGGTGCCATAATGCGCGGCCAATTGCTGATAACTCGGGTTAACATCAGGGTCGTAGCGACACGCTTTACTGACACCACTGCGTAAATTATCGGGGATAACCATGTCAGGTATACCACCGATAAATTCAAATGCTCGCACGTGACTGCCGATCCAGTCGGGTAGACTTTGGCTCCAGGTTGCTTCACAAAATGTATAATTCGATGCGCCCATCACCGCCACGAATATCTGGGCGAACTTCACTTCACCCGTCGCATTACAAACAATGGGCATCGTTTGACCCGCATAATCGACAAAGAGTTTTTCTCCTGCTTTATGCACTTGTCGCATCGAACGTTTTTGCTTTTTAAGCCAGGTCATATAGCGATCGCAGAACTGAGAATAGCTGTAACAACGATTCGGATATTGCTGAGTATATTCTTCCCAGAGTAAGTTCTTGGTGACGCCTTTGCCCGTTAATTCTTTTCGAATGGCTGGCCAATCTGGCACTTCAAATCGCTGGGATGGCCGAGTGTCGGCGCGAGGATAGAACTGACTAGCAAGCACAGAATCATCAAGCTCGTCGGGCAGTGGCCAACTTAACGATAAAGCTCTGGCTTTAGTGAGTAGTTTTTGAATACCACCGACACTGATCTTAGTGCTGGCACTTATTTTTCTGACACTGAGTTGGGCAGCAAAATGTAGCCTCAACACTTCTCGAATTTTACGCATTGTGATCCTCTTAGTCGCCATATCCCTTCCTCAGTAATACAAAAAGGAAATAGCTTAACAAAGTAATTAATAATCAATGCGTTGAAATTGTACTGGTTTGGTGTGAACACCGATTCCGGAAAATCAGTCAAAAGTGTTCACGATAAAACCGGAATGAGCGTTCACGCTAAAACCAGAACGGGTGTTCACGATGGGCCGGAATCACTGTTCACGATGCTCCGGAATATGCATATCCATTCTCTCAAGGTTTAATTTATTATACTCGCGCTTTTTTTCCTAGCTCAGCTAAAGATTATCGTTATATTTCTTACTTACTATCAGGAAAAGTCACTCAGCACCCAATTAAATATCTTGTATTAGGTTTTTGGCTTTCTAAAAAACTATTTAATAAAACACAAAATGATATTTTACCGATTGATTCAAAATCAGTGACACAGATAGAAACTCAATGCATTGATTTGCTAAAGAAAGGTGAGTCAATGGCGAGTATTAGTAGGGTCACAAGAAAAAGTCGCTGCTATATAAAGGGCCTTGCATTGAGATTTAATATTTCGGTTAACCTTAAGCCGAAATATATAACAGAGCAGGTAAAACAGAGGGTATTGAATCTTGCTAAAAAAGGTTTTCACCGAAAAGCTATTGCGGCATTATTTCAAATATCCTCAGGAAGCGTCGAGCAAATCATCTCCTCTGAACCTAGTTTAGTTAAAAATAGAAAGCAATTTAGGTATGAGTCTAAAAGGCGAAGATATAAAGTAGAAATACTAAAATTCGTAAGGCATAACCCTTTTTCTATTAAGCAGGAAATAAAGAAGGGTTGCTATGCTGCTTATTATTGGCTTTATGTAAATGAAAAAAAGTGGCTATACCTAACTTTGCCTTCCCCCATTAAGCCAAAACCTCTAGCAAGGATTAATTGGGATAAAAGAGACAGAGAATTAGCTCCTCAAGTAGAAGCTATACTGAACAAATCTAAGGTTGTTATGTCTCGCACAAAATTAGATGAAGCTATTGGGGGGCATGGTTGGTTGACTAGGTACGCACATAAATTACCGTTGACGATGGCTGTTTTTCAAAAAATCAAATAGCATGCTACTTATAAATAAATGTGCTTCAGAGTCCTAAGTTATAAAACATCATTTGATGTCTAACTCATAATGATACATACTATTTCAATCCAATTAGAAAATGTCAATAGAATCAGATTTATCGAATGGACGAATTCAGTTTTGCACAGAAGCAGCGCCTAGCTTATATCGACTTTAAGCTCTATTTTACTGGGATGGTTACTCGCAGTGAAATCGTTAGTCATTTCGAATTAGGCCTTGCCGCAGCAACCAGAGATTTAAAATTCTACAAAGACAATGCGCCTGACAACATGGCCTATGACAATGTAGAAAAGAAATACTTCATCACAACGCAATTCAAGCCCATATTTAAACACGATGCTCGCCGCACGCTTATTAAGTTAGCAAATAACATTAGTGATGGCTTTGATTCTATTGGTGATACTTCATTCCCTATTGAATCACCAAGTCCGTTAAACGTACCTGATATTGATATTATCGCTAAGCTCTCTCAAGCAATCATCAATCATAAGGCTATTAGCGTTATATACACGTCTATAAGCAGTGGTTCAGGTGCTAGAGAACTTGTGCCTCATTCAATCGTAGATAATGGCTTACGTTGGCATTTAAGAGCGTATGATCGCAAATCAAAGTCATTCAGAGACTTTGTTTTAACTCGCATTACCAAAGTTACAATTCTCGCACAGACACCTTCTCCTGAAGAAGATAAATTAGAAGATCATCAATGGATGCGAATGGTGCCATTACAAATTATTCCACATCCAAATAACGTAAAGCATCCAACTGCCATAAAACTAGACTTTGGTATGGAAAAAGGCATGTTAGAAGTAAACGTGCGTGCCGCAATGGCAGGATATTTATTAAGGCGTTGGAACGTGGATTGTTCTGAAAGTGGTTCACTTTCAGGCCCAGAATACCAGCTCTATTTGAAAAACAGTCAAACATTATATGGTGCAGAAAATCTCGCCATTGCACCAGGCTATCAGCATAGCTAAACACTCATTAAAGAATTTAAAAAGGAAGTTAACCAACATGGTTGAACAACACAAAAAAGCATTAGAAAAACAACTCTGGAATATTGCCAATACCTTACGTGGCAACATGAGTGCCGATGAGTTTCGTGATTATATTTTAGGGTTTATCTTCTACAAATATTTGTCTGAGCGTATGGATTTATATGCTGATGAGCTACTAAAAGAAGATGGCATCAAATTTGATACAATTGATGAAAACACAGACGAAGGCAAAGAATATTTAGAAGCGGTTAAAGAAGAGGCTATCGACCATTTAGGTTACTTTTTAAAGCCTAACGAGCTATTTCATGTATTGGCGCAAAAAGGTGAAAACGGCGAGTTTATTTTAGAAGACTTATCTGAAGTGCTTAATCATATTGAACAAAGCACTATGGGTACTGCCGCAGAAGATGACTTTAACGGCTTGTTTGATGACTTAGATTTAACCTCAAACAAGTTAGGTAAAACAGAAAATGCTAAAAACGAGCTTATTTCAAAAGTACTAACTCACCTTGATGATATTGATTTTCTACACCATGAAACTGACATTGATGTACTGGGTGATGCTTATGAATACCTTATTGGTCAGTTTGCCTCAGGTGCTGGTAAAAAAGCCGGTGAATTCTATACACCACCTATGGTTTCAACATTACTCGCCAAGCTAGTGACACAAGGTAAAGATAAGCTTAAAAGCGTTTACGACCCAACTTGTGGTTCAGGCTCACTACTTTTAAAAGTGTCAAAAGAGATCAAACGAAAAGGTGGTGAAGTTGGCGGCTACTTTGGTCAAGAATCTAACCCAAGTACGTACAACTTAGCTCGTATGAACATGATTCTGCATGGTGTGCATTACCGTAATTTCGATATTCAGCAAGACGATACCCTTGAGCAACCACATCATGTTGAAAAGCGCTTTGAAGCCGTTGTCGCAAATCCACCTTTTTCTGCTGACTGGAGTGCATCAGCTGGCTTCTTAACAGACGAGCGATTTCAAGATTACGGTAAATTAGCACCTAAAAGTAAGGCTGATTTTGCCTTTGTTCAGCACATGGTTCATCAACTAGATGAAAATGGCACTATGGCGGTGGTTTTACCGCATGGTGTTTTATTTCGTGCTGGAACTGAAGGGCATATCCGTAAACACTTAATTAAAGATAAAAATTACCTAGATGCTGTTATTGGATTACCAGCGAATATCTTCTATGGCACAGGAATACCAACTTGTATTTTGGTGTTAAAAAAGAACCGTGGACATAAAGATAATATTTTGTTTGTAGACGCGAGCCAAAACTACGGTAAAGCTACAAATCAGAACTTTCTTCGTGATGAAGACCTCAATACTATTCTATGTGCAGTACAGAAAAGAGAATATTTGGATAAATTTGCTTATGTGGCTTCATATAAGGAAGTAGCAGAAGAAAATGAATTTAACTTAAATATTCCAAGATATGTTGATACGTTTGAAGAAGATGAACAAGTTCAACTAAATGATGTAGCAAAAAAACTAGCTAAAATTGAACAAGATTCAATAGATGTAGACCAACAAATTTTTAAGTTTACTCAAGAATTAGGCATTGATTTCCCTGTACTGGAGAATAAATGATGCAAGTTCTAAGGTTTAGTGAGTTTGAAACCCACATCGAAAATGGAAAAATAGGTGATTTAGTTGAAACCCTAAATTCTGGAGTGAGTGTTAATTCATATGATTACCCGATTGAAAATGACGAAAGTACTGGCATCCTAAAAACTAGTTCAATAGCAAACGGCTTTTTCTTTGTAGACGAAAACAAAAAGGTTATTGAAGGTGATCTTCAAAGAGTTAAAAATTCATTGAGGAAAGATACTATTTTAGTGAGTCGTATGAATACTCCAGCTTTAGTCGGTGAAGTTGGTTATATAGATAAGAATTACGATAATTTATTTGTACCAGATCGATTATGGGTCTTAAAAGCTAACTATAAGTGCTTTCCTAAATGGTTGACGTATATGCTTATTGCTCCAAGAACCAAAAGTGCAATTAAAAATAGAGCCACTGGTACAAGTGCTAGTATGAAAAACATTTCAAAGCCGAGTTTTTTGAATATAAAAATCCCAATACCATACTATGAAGAACAACAAAAAATCGCTAACTTCCTTTCTTCAGTAGATAAAAAGATCAGTTTACTTAAAGAAAAGCATGCTTTGCTCACCCAATATAAAAAAGGCATGATTCAAAAGCTATTCAAGCAAGAAATCCGTTTTAAAGATGAAAATGGCAATGCCTTTCCTGATTGGGAATTAAAGCCATTATCAAAATTAGCGGATAAAAATAGCCTTAAAAACAAAGATAATGCTGTTAATGCTGTACTAACCAACTCAGCTAAGAGTGGCATTGTAAATCAAGGCGATTATTTCAATAAAGATATCGCTAATCAAGGGAATTTAACGGGTTATACCGTTGTTGAAAAAAATGACTTCATTTACAACCCTAGAATTTCAGTGCTTGCGCCTGTTGGCCCTATAAAACGTAATCACATAGGGCAAGGTGTTATGTCGCCTCTATATACTGCTTTCCGCTTTAAAGATGAAAGCGTATTGGATTACTTAGAGCAATATTTTAATACGACTATGTGGCATCGATATATGCACAGCATTGCTAACTTCGGTGCAAGACATGACCGAATGAATATAACATCTGCTGATTTTTATGCTTTACCTATTCCGTTGCCTTGTGAAGATGAGCGAGAAAAAATAGTTAGTTTTATAAAAGCTCTTGAAACAAAAGTGAATGCGGTAAAAGAGCAAATCGAACTAACCGAAACCTTCAAAAAAGGTTTGTTGCAACAGATGTTTGTATAACTAAAGGATTAGATATGAAGATTGATATTGAGTACATAAAGGATATTTTAAACGTATTCCTAGAGGCTGAGACAGCCCATATCACTGTTAATGAGCTTAAAGAATCTGGTATTTCATATGAAGGTTCTGATGGAGATATCGACCAAAAGTTTTTGTTTCACTTTCAATTGCTCATAGAAAACCAACTTATAGGTAAACAGTCCCTGAGGTATGCAGACCTAAAAGATATGGGCTTTCAGCAATGCATGGGAGGCGAGTGGTCAGTATGTGCGCTAGATATTAGGTTAACTCAAACTGGTCATGACTTTGCTCAATCGCTTGCCAACAAAGAAGTTTTCTCCAAATTGAAGTCTGAATTTAAAGACTTTCCATTTAAGGTCATTTTTGACTCTGGCAGAAAATTATTAGAGCACGTTGCCAAAAAGAAAATGGATAAATTGTTAGAGAGCTAGCACAAGGAGTTAATGTGGCCTATCAGTCAGAACAAGAGTTAGAAGATAAATTAGTTGCTCAACTTGCTAAAAAAGTTGGCGGTAAGCAGCAATTTGAAAAGGCCAACATCACCGATGTTGAGTCACTAAGAGCTAACCTAAAGAAGCAGCTATCAAAGCTCAATGGCTTTGAAATAAGTGATAATGAGCTTAAGCAAATTCGTAATGCTTTAGCTAAAGGTAATGTGTTTGATAAAGCAAAAATACTACGTGATAGGCTGCAAATTAATAAAGATGATGGCACCGCAGGTTACATTCGTTTTATTGATAGTGATGTTGATAACAACCATTTTCAGGTAACGCAACAAGTTACCGTAGAAGGTCGTTATAAAAACCGTTATGACGTAACTATTTTGGTTAACGGTTTACCGCTTGTTCAAATAGAATTAAAACGCCGTGGTTTAGAGCTTAAAGAAGCGTTTAATCAAATTAATCGTTATCAGCGCCATTCTTACTGGGCTGAAGATGGCTTATTCCAATATGTACAGGTGTTTGTCATCTCTAATGGTGTAAATACTAAATACTACGCTAATAACCGCAAACAAAGCTTTAAACAAACCTTCTTTTGGGCAAAAGAAAATAACGACCGTTATACTGAATTAGATCAATTCGCTAAGGTGTTTTTAACGCCTCAACACTTAACTGACATGATCACTAAATACGTGGTACTGAACGAAACAGACCGCATATTAATGGTGATGCGCCCGTATCAAATATATGCCACCGAAGCGATTATTGACCGTGTAGCAGAGCGAGAACAGTTAAAAGCTAATAACGAATCAATAGAAAAGCAAAATGGTTATATTTGGCATACTACTGGCTCTGGTAAAACACTTACCTCATTTAAAACCGCCCAATTACTTACGGGTGATAGCGCCATTCACAAAGTGGTGTTTGTGGTTGACCGTAAAGATTTGGATTATCAAACCGCAAAAGAATTTAATAGCTTCATTAAAGGCTGTGTAGACGGAACTGACAAAACAAAAGTGTTAGTTGACCAGTTTACCGGTAAAGATGTTTATTACCTTGAAAAAGACGGTGAGCAGCAGTCATCAACTAAAGCCAAAGGCGGTAAAGTTAATACTCGCCGTAATGAAAAGCTGATAGTGACCACCATTCAAAAGCTTAATAACGCCATTAGCAATAAACGTTATTCAAGCCGCATGGAGCCAGTAAAAGACAAAAACGTGGTGTTTATTTTTGATGAATGTCACCGCAGTCAGTTTGGTGATACTCATCAACGTATTAGCCAATTTTTTACTAATCACCAAATGTTTGGTTTTACCGGTACGCCTATTTTTGCTGAAAATGCGGTGTCTAAATTTTCTCGTAAATACACCACCAGTGACTTGTTCCATAAGCCGCTGCACAAATACACTATTGTTGATGCGATTAAAGACGAAAACGTACTTAAGTTTAATGTTGAGTATGTGGGTCGCTACAAGAAAAAAGACAGCGCCAATGAAGTGGATATTGACGTTGAAGGTATCGACACTAAAGAGTTAATGGAGTCTGACGTTCGGTTAGAAAAAATAACCGATTACATTATTGCTCAGCATAATCGTAAAACCCATAGTAAAGCCTTTACGGGTATGTTTTGTGTTTCAAGCGTGTCTGCATTAATTAAGTACTATGAGCTTTTTGCAAAGAAAAAGGCAGAAGGTAAACACAACCTTAAAATCGCCACCATTTTCTCGTATGCCGCTAACGAAGAAGACCCAGATGCTGATGGCTTAGACGAAGTTGTATTGGATAAAGTTGCAGAACCTGAAGCAGTTTACAGCCATAGTCGAGATAAACTTGAAGAGTTTATTGGTGACTACAACAAAATGTTTGGCAGTAGTTATACAACTAAAGGTAGTGAGTCTTATTACAACTACTACAACGATATATCTAAAAAAGTGCGTGAGCGAAAAGTTGATATTTTGCTTGTGGTAAATATGTTTTTAACAGGGTTTGATAGTAAAACCTTAAATACCCTATATGTTGATAAGAACCTTAAGTATCACGGGTTAATTCAAGCGTATTCACGCACCAATCGCATTTTAAACGAGCAAAAGTCGCAAGGTAATATCATTAGCTTCCGTAACCTGAAAAAGCGCACAGATGATGCTTTAGCGCTGTTTTCAAATAAGGATGCAAAAGATACGGTGATCATGCCGCCGTATGAAGAATTCATTAAGATGTTTAACCTAGCGTTAGACCAAATGCAAACCATCGCACCTGACACGGCAAGTGTTGATAGCCTTGAAGATGAAAACGCTGAACTTGAATTTATTAAGGCATTCAGGGAGTTAATGCGTTTACGCAATGTGCTTTCTACCTTCGCTGATTTTAAGTTTGATGATGTCAGTATTCAAGAACAAGAATATGAAGACTATAAAAGTAAGTACTTAGATTTATACGACAAAGTTAAAACCAATACCGCCCCTGAAAAAGAGTCAATATTAGAAGAAATTGATTTTGAGCTTGAGCTACTAGCGATGGATGAAGTGAATGTAGCTTACATCTTAAAGCTGCTAAGCAAGCTTAAACAGTCTGACTCTAACGAGGAATACGAACAGCAGTATAAATCACTAATGCAAACCATTGGTGGAGACCCTGAACTGCGCAGTAAACAAGAGCTAATTGATAAATTCATTCAAGAAAATCTGCCTGATGTGCAATCAGCCGAAGAAGTTGACGATGCTTTTGCCGCCTATTGGGAAGTAGAAAAAGAAAAAGCCACCAAGGCAATGGCTGATGAAGAACATTTAATACCTGAAAACGTAAAAGAGCTTGTTGAACGCATGATATTCAGTAACCAAGAGCCTCTACGTGAAGACATAGTAGCCACTATGGAAAAACCACCAAGTGTATTACAGCGCAAAAAAGTAATACCAAGGCTTGCCGAGAAGTTTAAAGGCTTTGTTAACACATTTTATGGCGGGATGTAGCGCTTAATAAATATGTAGCTAATTTGATGATCGAAACAGTAAGGAAAATGTAAAGAATGGAACCAGTCACATTGGCAATTGGTGGATCGTCTTATTATGTTGCCACCAAATTTGTAGACCAATTTATATCTCAGGAGGGGTATAGCTGGTTTCGAAAGCAGCTTTTTCAAAAACAAAGATATGTAGACAGGCTCTATCAGCTTATTGAGGAAACCGCTTCAGAGTTTGAAGTTGAATATCCAACGGATTCTGACAAGGTTCCGTTCTATCAATCTCAGCCATTATTTGACGTGTTAAACGAATATATTTTGTTTAAAGAGTTTCCAGATAAAACTGAGGTAGTGAATAAGTTTAGTGATTATCCTAGTGTACTTCCCCCAACTCAAAAACAACTTGAACGTTTTTATGCGATCCTTGCGCTAAAGATAAACGAGTGTGAAACATTAAAAAAACTCCATATCGAAGAGACTTATAAGGAAAAGATATTCGATATCAATGAAGAGCTGATTCAAATAAAACTTCTATTACGTTCTATAGATGAGAAGCTCACGTTTCACCTAAACGATGATTGGTTAAATGAGAAAAATAGGCAAGCAATAGCTGACTTGGGTGGGCGCTACACACCTGAACTAAACTTAAAGCTAGAAATAGCAAAGATATTTGAGGGGCTTGGTAGGACTCAGAACTTTTCAGAACTCTTTTATTCACATATAGATGACTTTCTGATTAAAGGAAACAAGCTCTGTACGTGCGATGAAATATCCTCACAGCTATCTGTAATATCTAAATCTTTAACTGAAATTATAACTTTATATCAAGCAATTGATTTTTCTAAATTAACTAAAATACCAACAGATGAGTTTTGTAAGAATATTGCCTTCTGCAACAATGCAGTAGCAGAATCTGAATCGGTGCTGTGGAAACTGCGTGAAGAAGCAAAAGCAGCCGGAGAATCTAATGATTACAGTGACAAATACTCATCAATTTTAAGGGAACTTAGGGATTTTGATTATGAGTGTAACAAGTTAAGTACTTTCTTAAACTCCATAACAGTAAAATTGTCGAACAACCCATTTTTGCTTCTTGAGGGGGAAGCTGGTATTGGTAAGTCTCACTTACTTGCCGATATCGTTGAAACAAGGATTAAAACAGGTTCTCCATCTCTTTTCTTATTAGGGCAACAGCTCACTTCTGATGAATCTCCTTGGGTACAAATTTTTAAAAGGTTACAGGTCGATACTACATCCAATGATTTTCTAGAAAAGCTTAATTTGTATGCTCAAAAAAATAATAAAAGGATTTTAATATTTATTGATGCGATCAATGAAGGGAACGGCAACAAGTTTTGGGATGACAATATAAATAGTTTCGTTGAAGAAATTAAACGATTTGATTGGCTTGGTTTAATAATGTCAGTTAGGTCAACGTATAAGAATATTACTATTTCTGATGAGAATGTATCACGCAATAATTTTGAAACTCATGAGCATATTGGTTTCAAGAACGTTGAGCTGGAAGCTGTTAATTTATTCTATGACAATTACAATATAGAAAGGCCCTCTTCACCCAACTTAAACCCAGAATTCAAAAACCCGTTATTTTTGAAATTACTATGCGAAGGAGTTAAGAAAAGTGGATTAAGTAAAGTCCCAGTGGGTTTTCATGGGATTTCTAAAATTCTCAGTTTTTTCATTACTGGTGTCAACAAGTCGCTTGCCTCTCCTAAAAAGTATAATTTCAATTCCAGCTTTCCATTGGTTAATGATGCATTAAATGAACTAATCAAGCTTAAGGTGGGCTCAGGGGCTAAGAGTATACCTCTTAAAGATGCGCATGTTGCCGTCCAGTCCGTTGTTCAAGACTATGTTAACGATAAAACTTTTCTTAGCGCATTAATAGATGAAGGGTTGTTAACAAAAGGAATTACTCGAAACGACGAAAACGTTGTTGAAGAGGTAGTATATATATCTTTTGAAAGGTTTGATGACCATTTAACAGTAAACTACTTACTTGACGGCATTGAAAATATTGAAGATGAGTTTAAGACGGGAGGCCGTCTTAGAAGTTATTTTAAAGAAGAGTATGACTTTTACTACAACCAAGGAATTGTTGAGGCTCTTTCGATTCAATTACCTGAAAAATATAGAAAAGAACTCTACGAGTTATTGCCAGAGTTCAATGAGCATGATTACTTAATAAATTCTTTTATTAATAGTTTAGTTTGGAGAGAAATTTCTGCGATAGATTTCGAAAAACTTAAACCGTTTATAAATGACAAGGTACTTCAGTTTAGGGGGACATTTAGCGACTTTTTAGAAATACTGATTTCAATTTCAGGTATTGAAGGGCACCCATTTAATGCGAATTTCTTACATGATTGGTTATCTAAGCACCCCTTACCAAACAGAGATGCATTTTGGACTACTCAATTAAAATATAAGTACAGTGAAGACTCTACATTCAGACATCTAATAGATTGGGCTTGGGATGACTTTGATAAGAGTTACATATCTGATGATTCAATCGAGTTAGTCGCTACTGCGCTGTGTTGGTTTTTAACTTCAAGCAATCGAGAGTTGAGGGATTGTTCAACTAAAGCATTAGTTAACTTGCTAGAAAATAGAATTCCAGTATTGGTTAGGATAATCAATAAATTTGATGCCGTAGATGATCCTTATGTTTGGGAGAGAGTGTTAGCTGTTGCCTTAGGTTGTGTCATGCGAACAAAGGAACATCATGAGCTAGGTGCTGTAGCTGAAATAGTTTATACAAAGGTCTTTGATACAGAGGATGTATATCCAAATATCCTCTTAAGAGACTACGCAAGAGAGATTATAGAGTATGTTTCACACCTTGGGTTGATAACAGAAAATATTGAAGTGTCCAAAACTAAGCCCCCATACAAAAGTGAATGGCCTGATGACATACCAACTAAAGATGAGCTGAAAAGTCTTTATGATAAGAAAGACTACTGGGACTTGTGGGGTTCAGTTATGGGGGGCGGTGACTTCTCTAGGTACACCATAGGCACTAACTTTAATCATTCAGATTGGTCCGGGTGTAGATTTGGCCAATCCCCTGTAAATAGAGAAGAAATCTTTAACAATTTTAAGAGCGATTTACCTGAAAAGCAGCTTGAATTATTTAATTCATTAGACCCTATTATTTATGCTGAAGACTCTGATGATTTGGTTATAGGTGAAACTATAATCCGTATGGGGAGTGCTATTGGCAGAAAAACAGAAGAAGTACTATCTGCGAATAAATTAGCTTTTAAAGAATCTTTATCATCAGAATGGCTAGCTCTTTATGAAAGAGATATAGAGCCATACCTTGATCACAATAACAACCTATTAGATACAGATGCTCATTTTGACCTTAGGCTCGCTGAATGTTTTATTTTTAATCGTGTAATAGAGTTAGGCTGGTCTCCAGATAAGCATGGGGATTTTGATAGAAGTATAGGCACAGGTAGAGGGCGGCATGAATCCCACCAAGAACGAATAGGTAAAAAATATCAATGGATCGCATTTCATGAATTTATAGCAAGGCTTTCTGATAATTACATCCGCTATGAGGGATACGGTGATGAACGAGAAGAGTCTCCTTATCTAGGTCCTTGGGAGCCCTATGAAAGGGATATAGATCCAACAATTTTGCTTAAAAATACAGGGGGTAAATGCATACCTATTGAAGAAAAATGGTGGGTTAGTAAAGAAGCTTTTGAGTGGGATTGTACTTTTGAAAATTGGGTAAAAGATACTTCTACGTTGGATAACCCGCAGGGGTTGATTGAAGTAAAAGATAATAATGGTGGTGTTTGGCTTGTTCTGGAAAGTTACCCGTCTTGGAAAGAGCCTAAAGAAGTAGGTAAGGAAGACTGGGGACATCCACGGAAAGAAGTTTGGTGTCATCTTAGAAGTTACTTAGTTAAGTCATCTGAATATGAACATTTTAAAAACTGGGCTGAAAGCCAACATTATATGGGGCGATGGATGCCTGAAAGCACTGATAGATATCAGTTATTTAATAGGGAGTATTACTGGTCAGAGGCTTTTAAATTCTTTAAATCTGATTACTATAGTGGCTCGGACTGGGTAACAGTTACAGACAAAAAGACAAGGACTGAGATTGCTGATGTTGGTGTTACTACTATCGGTTATCGTTGGGAAGAAGAGTTCGATCAATCAAAGGCCGAAACTTTAAGTTTTCTTAAGCCAAGTTCTCTAATTTTTGACAATATGAAATTAAAACATGGTTCTCAAGAAGGTAGTTATATCGATGAGGCTAATAATATTGTTTGTTTCGCAGCTGAAGCTTTAAACGATACAAAAGCACATTTATTAGTTAAAAAAGAACCATTTTTAAAGATGCTAAAGGATAATGATTTGGAGGTTGTTTGGACCTTATTAGGTGAAAAAGGCGTGATTGGTGGCGCTCTTACTTCGAATCATCGCTATGGCCGCGTGGAGTTTAGTGGCTCTTTTCACATTGATGAAGGTAAAATAGAAGGAAAGCATAAGGTTTTCTCTACTAGATAAAACCTTTAAATCGAAGTGGAATAGTAATTAGCTTGGACAAAGTCGCTTGGTGTTAACAAATTAGCTTGGATGTATTTTGGTCAGATCTGATGGTCACATATGTGTCAAATTAGGACGTTTGAGATACCTAAATCTCTTGTTAGGCAGCGGGCGACTAATTCAACAGGTACTTTTATCAAAATTCTTAAGAGGTAAACGACAACTAAAGTATTTGATTTATGACTACTACTTACAACCAATAATTAAACCACAAGATATACAACGGATATTGAAGTGCTAGAAATAATACGAAGATCAGCAAATAATTTACCCCCAGGAATCATTGATATCCCTCTGTATAGCAAAGAAATTATAGAAGGACTTAGTGAAAGCGGTGTTAGTGCAAAGGAAGATTTCTACGATTTAAGGCTAGGTGAAATTAATAGTCTTGAGCGAAATAAAGATCACTCATTTTTTAATTGCAAAACTTGGAAAGAAGCGGTTGATAAACTTGAATGCAAAGATTGGGATGAAGTAAAAATCGTGAGCTGGTTCACAACTCCAATCTTTGATACTCCATTTCCTGTAGAAGACTCTAAATCTGAACTACGTATAGGTATTGTAGGAGGTGCAAGGTATTGCAAGTTGGGTAATCACCGCTTAGCGGCAGCAAAAGTTTGGATGTTCGATAAAAAACCAAAGAAGCCTACCTTACAAAAGGTTCATTACTATTACTATCCAGTAGAACCTACAGCAATTCCACTACTTAGGGACGGTTTAAGAAATAACGTTCATGTGAGCTTTGGTTTTGATGACAATGGCCTGAAGCATTTGTTTGTCCAGTACTCAAAGAAATGGAAACTATATCAATTAAGAAATGGATATGAACTTATTAAATCAGGAAGATACAAATTCACGGGTAAGTTACATACACAAAATTGTGCCTTGGCATTGATACCAAAAGCGCTCATTGCTGATATTCTCAATGACACATGGCCTAATATTTAAAAAAATAGTAAATCCGTATTAGCTTGGTCAGGATAAGGAAGTCAGTTTAATAACTATTTTGACCCAATAAAAAGTTTATTCTTAATTAAATGGCTGATTACTAGAACTAATTAACGTCCAATAATTTAACTTTGAATTATAGACGTTAATAATACAGAGAAAACTATAGCTTTATAGTAGGAGTTTATTGATTATATTACTTTTAATTACACCAGTCAGATTAAATGGCTAAGAACAATACTTACCTTTATTCGCCCCTGGATGAATCTTTACAGAGTTATTTATTCAGAACTCTAAAGGTTAATGGCTTTGATAACTTTTCAAGTATCCTTGTTCCAAATGTAGGATGGGGAGATAAGCCATCAATTTCTTTTGAAGCAAAGCATCTTTTGCTCAAAATTAATAAATCTTATTTACTAGGATTATTCGAAAATAGTATTCGAGTACTGGAAAATGAATCTGATTTCATTAACCATTTTGACTTCATAGCGCTTTACGAAAAAACATTTTTTCCTGTTAAGCCTACTAAATCTGCGGGTAAAGGCATTAGCATAAATTTTTGCCCTCATTGCATGAAAGAGCAAATAGTCACATATGGGTACTCATATTTCAAAAATTGCTGGAATAATCAAACATTTTGCTCAAAGCACTCGGCAACATTACTGGCAATAAAACCATCTCACTTAAGTCAGCTGATAAAAAATATCAATAATGTGTTGAGGTGCAAAGTAGACACTAATTTTACTTCTCCTTCTACAATAACAAAGCGTCCTTCAAAGGTAATTTCAGATCGCACTATAAAGTTCACTCCCTGTGCAAAAAGTCAGTTAATTAGCTGGGCTATAAAAACCTTAAAGCATTACCCTATAGGATATACAGATACATTTGACTATGGTTTATTAACAAAGAAGTCTCTAAAAGCCTTTAATTTAATAAAGCATCGACAAGAGATAATGTTAAATTGGGAGCTGTTTTATCAGCAATTAACAGTCTATGCCCATCAAGAGTTGATTAACTATATCAATTGCAACATGATTTTCGATAGAGCTCTGTATCAAAAGGATGGTATTCATAGTACATCAAAAGTTATATTAAAAAATAAAACTAAAAGCTGTAGTACGTGTATGCGGTTTTCATTTGAAGAATATAAAGCTTGCCCAAAGAATAAGTTAATTTTTAGTTCACTTGTAGACGATATGCCTGATGTTTTCGAGTTTCTTTATTTTTATAACAGCCCATGTACTTCAAAATATTACGAACTAAAAAGTGAGATAGAAGGTCACCAAAACAAGTTAGGTATAAGAACAGGAGAAATAGAAGTTAAAAGAGAAGTAGAACTATCTAAACACTTTAAAAAGTATGGTGGGAAGGAGGGGTTTTATGAAAACCTCCAAGATATTGTTATGAATATAACGATAGTCTGACGCGGGTTACGGGCAAACTTTATTGTCATTTATTTCTCTTACGGGCAAACTTTATTGTCACTGCACAAATATTTTAGGAACAATAAGTTAGCAGTTACAAGGTTAATTTAGTTTATTGGGTTTAACCGCTGATACTTTAGAGCTAACTTTTAAATAGCAGCGGATTTACTTAATGTGTTTTCATAGTGAGTTTTGGTTAAGTTGTCGCTAGCAACACAGACCTGATCTCGCCCTTGTAATTTTGCTTTATAAAGCGCTTTATCGGCGCGCTCTAAAAGATGCAAAGCAGTGTCGTCAACATGCGCTTTAGCTATACCAATACTGATAGTTAACGCTCTATTATCGATTAAATGAGTGGCAATAAACGCTCTGAGCTCTTCAGCTTCGTTAATTGCGTTATCTAGGCTGCTATCTCGAAGAATAATAGTAAACTCTTCTCCGCCCCAGCGTGCAATTAATGCACTATTTGTAAGCTTGTTTTGTAAAATATTGGCAAACTCACTAAGCACGTTATCACCCGCTAAATGGCCATAAGTATCGTTTACTTTTTTAAAGTGATCTATGTCGCAAATCATCACTATATTTGATTTTCGCTCATTATTATTTTCACTCAGTAATTGCGACAATTCAAAATCAAATTTTTGCCTGTTATATAGCCCGGTGAGCTTATCGGTTTCGGCTAGCTGTTTTATTTCGGCATTGCGCTTCGAAAGATGAGAGTAAGCCGAAAAACGCGTTTTTTCATAAAACCTAAATAATAAAACATGCGCAATAGACACTTCAATAAAATTAAATAATGCAGATAAACCTATGGTAATTGATAGTTGTTGCTGTAAGTAAACTAGATAGGCACAAATACCAAAAGCAATGCTACTTAATATACTTCCCCAATTACGCCCAACTAAAAAAAAAGTAAAAGGCGGAATAAGTGTTGCCCAAAATAATGAATGAGCATGACCCTTTGCCGATACTATAAAGAGCATTATTAAGCCAACTATCATTAATGCAACAACCCAAGCAGCTTTACTAACCTGGGCTGTTTTATTAAACCATATACAAATACTTAATGAGGCTATAAGTCCTAAGGCATCAATAAGTGCAATATCGTAACTCGAAAAATAAAAAACATTTAGTAAGGTTAAAATTAAAAAGTAGCAGCAGCAGATTAATAAAGAATGTGCAATTAAGCGTGTTCGCCAGTAATCCTTATGATCTCTAGGGTATTGCGGAAATTCTTTATACCAAAAATGTAGCATCAAATAACGACTTAATAATTATTAGTTAATTCAGTATTGTCTATTTATTATAAAGTGGGTAGTAATAAATTATAAAACCCCGATAGACTTAAATCTATCGGGGTTCTTATCATTTATTTTTACTCTTGTATAAATGCTTCGCCTTCTTTCATCCACTTTGCGGCGGGTTTGCCTTTTAAGTAATGATCAAAGTACTGCATCATACGAATCGAAAAATCGACTTGATTAGGAAACTTTTTCAAGTGATGAGGTTCGCCTTCATACTGTAAAAAAGTGGCATCTTTACCCGCACGGCGCAGGGCTAAGTAATATTGTACCCCTTCGTGCCAAGGTACAGCGTCGTCTTTATCGCCAAACATAATTAAAATAGGAGTGTTTACTTTATCGGCAAAAAATACCGGTGAGTTTTCTATGTATAATTCTGGCGCTTCAAAAAGGTTTTTACCAATGCGGCTTTGTCCTGTTTCGTACTGAAACTGACGCGCTAAGCCCGATTTTAAACGAATGCCACTATAGGCGCTGGTCATGTTAGACACGGGAGCACCCGATACAACCGCTTTAAACATATCGGTTTGAGTGATCATAAAGGCACTTTGATAGCCTGCCCACGAATGACCTTGTAAACCAATTTTATTTTTATCAGCAATGCCTAAATCAATGAGCTTTTGCGTGGCGTTGATCATGGTTTGCGTTGATGATTTACCTGGGTGGCCTATTTCAAAACGAATGTCGGGTAAAAATACCGCGTAACCGTTTGAGGTAAACATAGGGAAGTTAGGGCGGTGGTTTAATTCCATTTTAGGAAAGTCGTACATGCGCTGGCTCATATAACGGTAAAAATACACCATTACTGGTACTTTATCGCCTTTTTTGTAACCCGCAGGTTTAATTAGTACGCCTTGTAAGTCTTCGCCATCAAAGCCTTTGTAGCTTATGAGTTCTGGTTTTTCGCCCCAGGCAAAGTTACTTATTTGTGGGTTAAGTGTAGTCACTTGTTGCGGAGCACTGAAACTAAAGTCAGTTTGATAAAAGTCTGGAAACTGATGATACGCTTGCTCAGTAAATAGGTATTTATCGGCATTTTTTGCTTTTTTAACTAAATCAAAACGTTTATTACCACTGAGCACTTTAGTTACTGTGTTGGTGGTTAAATCAAGCTTGGCTATTTCACTTTGCTTAGTTTGTAAGTTAATAGCCGATATAAGCAATGTTTCGTCTTTTTTAAAGCCAACTTGGCTTTTATCAAGTTTAATAACGCGATATTGAGTATTGGTTTGTTTACCATTAGTTAAACGTTTTGCCTGCTGGCTATTTACATCAAACGCCCAAATATCGTACTTACTGTAAGCAAGTAGTTGGCTGCTATCTTGATTCCAACCGGCAAAACCATAACCTGGTTGGGCTGAAGGGTAGTCGTGCTTGTCATCAGCAAAAGTAGCTTGAATTGCACGTGTAAGCGTAGTGACTTTATTATTTCTTAAATCTTTTAGCTGTATATGGTTATCGCTAAAGTAGGCGGCAAACTCGCCATTAGGTGCCAAACTTGGTTTAAACGGGTAGTTACTAACAATGGGAGTGTGTTTACCTGTATTAATATTTACAGCAAAGTAGTCAGCAAAAAAGCCGCCATACATTATTTTCTCAAGGTATGGGGTATCAGTATAACCAAGCAGTGATGTATCGCGTTGCGGATTAAGCGCAACCTCTGGCATGCTCACAGTACTTAGCTGGGTAACTTTTTGCGAATTTATGTGGTACACCGCGCTGTAATGGCGGTTTTTGTTTTTTTCGTTCCACTGCTGCTGTTCACGCGGTTTTATTTGCGCGTCGTTGTTATGCCATACTTTTAAGCCTTTATGCTCTCGTATAGTGTCAAAGTCGTATAGTGAGGCTTCGTCGCTATACTCTTTAGCTTTTACTTTAGCGGCTAGTTTAGGGCGATTTTCAAAATATAAACGCTCGCCATTTTCAGACCATATTAACGCGGCGGTTTTACCTATTCCCCAATCTTTGTTGGGGGAGTTAATCGTTGTTAGCTGCTCATTTTGCCAAAGTTGTAAGCTGTAGTTACGACGGCGCATGTCGTCGTTAACATAGTTACCTAACGTAAATGCTACGCTTGCCTCAGTTGGGTGCCAGGCTATTTTACTGGCCACAACACCAGGCTCATCTATGAGTATGCTGCTTACAAAGTCATTTAAATTAAGCAGTGCTATTTGATTGTTGTTACCATCGCTGTAACTCTGGCTAACTAATAGTTGCTGGTTAGTTGCGCTAATACTGTAGTTAAATACATCTGTAATTGTGTGGCTGCGTTTATTGCTTAAATTTACAATAACCAGTGGATAGGTTTTATCATCTTTGTCTGGTGTGATGGCGCTATCGTTTTTATTAGCATGAGTGCTGGCACTTTCATCCTCGGCTTTTTCATCATCGCCTTTAGCTGCTTTTTGATCTAAGCGATAGGCAAGCCAAGTTCCATCGTTTGATAACTTATAGTCTTTCACATTACTAAAACTTTGTTGCTCGCCTGTTTGGGTATTTACTAGTACCAGGTTGTTTTTTAGAGCATCTTTTTTATTCGTGGTTTCTTGTTCTAGTAGCGTGGGTACTTGGGTAAATGCGACCCAGTTAGCAGCTTGATTAATAACTGGTTTAGTACCACGCGGTACTTCTGCAATTAAGCTATTACCGCTTAGCGAGTAAACTTGGCCAGTGGCATCACCACGATACGGGGTTGCACTGAGCGATAAAATACGGCCATCTTCAGATAGCTGCGTTGCTTTGGCTGATTTAAAATCAAACACATCGTTAAATTGTAGCGACTCTTTAGCGTAAACTGTGGTGCTAGCTACGCTGACAATAAGCGCAGAGCTTAAAAGGGTGAGCTTTGTTTTCATTATAGGTTCTCGTTTTTTAGCGTTATTTTATTGTAACGAGTTTTGTCTATAATTCGAGTATATACGACAAGTGGTAGCAAAGCAGAGTTGAAAGGCTGAAGGTGAAAATTTAAAAACCTTGCAAGCGTGGCTCACAAGGTTACGTGTGTTGAATTTGGAGTTTATAACCAGATTTTTTGTAGCTCCGGCCATTGTTTTTCAAATTGTGCGCTTGGCTTAGTACTAAAATTACTGCGTACAAACTGATTCATTTTACCTTCAACATAGGCAAGTAAAAAGTTGGCTAGGGTTAGCTCGTCACTTTGAAAGTTTTTACCTTCACGCAGCTTTCTCTCGCGCAGCACTTGTTTAAATTGGGTCTCAAGTTTTTCAAAGAAACTTTGCACTCGTTCACGTAACCGCTCTTGCTCACCTTGCAATGCGTCGCCGGTTAAAATACGGGTAATACCAGGGTTCTTTTCAGCAAACGTTAGTAGTAAATGCAAAATATTATAAACGCGTGCTTGGCTTTCTTTTTCGTTTTCTAAAATAAGATTTATACGAGATAAAAGCGTGTCTTCAATAAATTCTATTAAGCCCTCAAACATACGTGCTTTACTAGGAAAATGACGATACAACGCTGCTTCCGATACACCAACCTCAGCGGCTAGCTTTGCTGTGGTAATACGCTGGCCGGGACTGGTTTCTAACATTTGTGCAAGTGCTTGCAGTATTTGCTCTTTGCGATTACTTCTTTTTGTCGCAGGCATGAACATTCCTTTTTTATTAGTTATCTTTTAGCAGGAGCTAGTCATTTTGATTCAAATGTTTAAGGCGCGTTTATATTTAGAATTAAACAAATTTAAACTCTTAAAAGTAAACGCGTGTTTAGCATGTTAATGTTTTATTCAGTTTGTTTCCAGCTCTTTTATATTCTCTGAGCGAGCTGTTGGATCACTGTTAGCGCAATTGCTGTTTTGCTATTTGTTGGTAATTCAAGCTGTTCATTATGCCAGTACAGGGTTAGCGCATTATTGTCAGCGTTAAACCCAAGATCACTTTGTGATACATCGTTAGCGCAAATCATATCCAGGTTTTTATTTTTTAGTTTACCTTTTGCGTAGTTTGCTACATTTTGTGTTTCTGCGGCAAAACCAACAGTGTAAGGGCGGTTTTGCTGTAAATTAGCTACGTGTGCAATTACATCCGGGTTTTTAACTAAAGTAAGAGTAAGCTCGTCGCCTTGCTTTTTCATTTTTTGTGCTGCAACGGTTGCTGCGCGGTAGTCGGCAACAGCTGCGCAGCCAATAAACGCATCTGAGCGCGGTGCGTAGTTGAGTGATTCGTTTAATAGCTGCTCGGCGCTTTCTATATTGATCAAATTTACGCCAGCAGGGGCTTTTATAGTCACCGGGCCTGAAATTAAATTAACTTTAGCGCCAAGTAATAAAGCGGCCTCAGCAAGTGCGTAGCCCATTTTACCTGAGCTGTGATTAGATATAAAACGTACCGGGTCAATGGCTTCTCGGGTCGGGCCTGCGGTTATGGTAATGGTTTTACCTGCAAGTAACTGAGGTTGCTCTTTTGCAATACATAAAGCAACTAGCTCATGAGGCTCTAGCATGCGCCCAGCGCCTACATCGCCACAAGCTTGCTCACCCTTTCCTGGGCCCCAAATAAGCACGTTACGTGCCTTAAGTGTGGCTAAATTAGCTTGTGTAGCAGGGTGAGCATACATTTGCTGATTCATAGCCGGTGCGATAGCGACTTTAGCCGGAGTTGCAAGTAATAAGGTAGTGAGTAAGTCATCGGCAATGCCCGCCGCCATTTTAGCAATAATGTTGCTGGTGGCTGGGGCAACTAAAATTAAATCGGCCCACTTGGCAAACTCAATATGGCCCATAGCAGCTTCTGCTGAAGGGTCGAGTAAGGAGTCTGCAACCATTTCACCGCTCACAGCTTGCATAGTTAAGGGGGTTATAAAATGTTTTGCTGATTCAGTCATAACTACTTTAACACTACAACCATGCTCTTTTAAGCGTCTAACCAGTTCTGCGCATTTATAGGCCGCTATACCGCCGCTAATTCCCAGCACTATTTTTTTATTAGTTAAATTAATCATGGTTGTCCATCAGCCTTATTTAATATTAGGGCTAAAATAACAAATCTTGACCCGTACAGCTAAGCTTTTAAGATGAAAATAACAGGCTAATTTTCAAATTTGCATTACAGTTAATATATAAGCCGATTTATCAAGGATGAATAATGCAACTAACCTCACTTCCTAATTCGCAGCGTCCCCGCGAAAAGCTAATCGAAAAAGGCGCAAAAGCGCTCAGTGATGCTGAATTGCTTGCCATATTTTTACGCACCGGTTTGCCGGGTATGAATGTGATTGAGCTTGCCCAACATTTACTTAATGAAAACAAAACGCTACACAATTTATTTAATGCCAGTATGGAAGAGTTTTGTGCGCAAAAAGGGTTAGGTACAGCTAAGTATGTGCAGTTGCAAGCGGTGCTTGAGCTCAGCCAGCGTTATATGCAGGAGCGTTGCCAGCGCGATGCTATATTTAACTCGCCAAACGCTGTATATGATTATTTAACCTTGCAAATGCGTGGTTTGCAGCAGGAGGTATTTATGGTGCTGTATCTTGATAGTCAAAATCGCTTAATTAAAGATGAAATACTTTTTTATGGCACCATTAATTCTGCCAGTGTATATCCACGAGAAGTGGTAAAAGCGGCACTTAAAAATAATGCAGCAGCGGTTATTTTTGCGCATAATCACCCAAGCGGGATTGCCGAACCGAGTCAGGCCGACAAACTTATTACTAATAAATTGCAACAAGCACTGCAATTGGTAGATATAAATGTGCTGGATCATATTATTGTTGGAGGAGAAACCTGTGTTTCTTTTGCTGAACGAGGTCTTATTTAGCTTTACTTTTACAGAAGAGTACTAAAAACGAGCAGTTTAGTGTGTTTTGGCAAATTAGTTTAATTTAAATGCAGTTTTTACTTTCCCTATGGGCTTTCGATCTTTATAATTAGCCGCTATCAAATTTGCACATGAGCTGATTGGATGAGATCAGTTATTTGATCTTCGCCTGTAAAAGCTGTATAAAGAGCGCCCTTCGATTTATCTCTAGGGCACAACTACATGGCCTTAGGGAAAATTAAGCTCGAGCTAAGTTATTGGAGATATATAGACATGGCTAAAGTATGTCAAGTTACAGGTAAGCGTCCTGCGGTTGGTAATCACCGTTCACACGCGAGAAACGCGACTAAACGTCGTTTCCTACCTAACCTACAAACACACCGTTTTTGGGTTGAAAGTGAAAAACGTTTTGTAACATTACGCACTACTACTAAAGGTATGCGTATTATCGATAAAAAAGGCATCGACACGGTTCTTACAGAAATCCGTGCTCGCGGCGTAAAAGTTTAAGGATCTGAATCATGCGCGATAAAATCCGTTTAGTTTCAACTGCCGGTACTGGTTTTTTCTACACTACCGACAAGAACAAACGTAACATGCCTGAGAAGATGGAAATCAAAAAGTTTGATCCAAAGATTCGTAAACATGTTCTTTTTAAAGAAGCAAAAATTAAGTAATTTTAGTTTTCTATTAGAATGTAAAAACCCAGCTTATGCTGGGTTTTTTGTTTTTGATTTACGTAAAATAATAGCTTAATTGTTTAATATTGCCCTTAGCTTTAGCTTAGAGCTTGCTTCTAATAGCTGTAATATATCAGCGCTTACCCCTCAATTAAAACCTACTCGTTTGATTATCAGCGTATTAAATCACTTTTTCTAAGTGAGTACTTATTTACTGTGGGGCTATTTTACATAAAGGTTTGCATAGGAGTATAATGCTGCGCTCATTTAGTTTATGGTTGTCTTATCTTCAACTCAGGCTGTAGGAATTGCCATGGAAAGTTGGTATTTAGTTGTATGTAAACCTCGCCAAGAAGAGCGTGCGCAGGTTAATTTAAAAAACCAAGGAATAGCGTCATTTTTTCCAAAGTTAACTACTGAAAAGTTAGTTAAAGGACGCCGCACTGTTAAGCAGTCTGCTTTATTTCCTGGTTATGTATTTGTGTGTTTAGAAGCTGAGAATGGTAACTTTTTTGCGGTAAAAAATACCCGCGGAGTAAGTGGCTTTGTAACTTATGGTGCTGCATATCAGCGTGTGCCCGTTGAGTTAATTAATCAGCTTAAAGCAGAGCGTTCGCACTCACATGAATCGCAAGTTCCTAAAAACGGTGACTTGGTGAGTGTAAACAATGAGTCATTTAAAAATATTGACGCTATTTATAAAGAGCCTGATGGCGATATGCGCAGTATTTTGTTCATTAATTTGCTTAACAAACAAATAGAAATTAGCGTGAGTAATCAAGCAATAAGCAAAATCTAATAAAAAAAGGGGAAGTAATAAATTACTTCCCCTTTTTATAAATGTTTATAGCAATAATTAAACCTTAAAGTTCTCTACTGATAACCTAAGTTCTTCTGCTAGTTTTGCTACTTCTGAACTTGATATGGTCGTTTGTATTGCGCCCTCAGCGGTTTGCTCGGCTATAGCAACAATGGACTCTAAGCGCTCACTTATTTCTTGTGATACTTGTTGTTGCTCTTGCGCTGCCGTTGATATTTCTTCACTCACGTTATGCGCTTGCGATACGGCTAAAGTAATCGAGTCGAGAGCGCTGCTTGCTAAATCGCTTTGCTTAACACACGACACGGCTTGTTGTTTACCTTTTTCCATAGCCGATACAGCGGCTTCTGCACCGCTTTGTAGTGACTCAATCATAGATTGAATCTCTTGGGTTGATTCTTGTGTTTTACTTGCCAGGGAGCGTACTTCATCTGCTACTACAGCAAAGCCTCGGCCATACTCACCTGCACGCGCTGCTTCAATCGCGGCATTTAATGCCAATAAGTTTGTTTGATCAGCAATACCGCGAATCACATCTAATATACTGCCAATCGATGCGCTGTCTTTGTGGAGCTTATTAATAACATTCGACGCTTCATCAACTTCGTAAGCTAGTTGCTCAATAGTGGCTTTATTTTGATTTGAAATGTCTTTAACGCGCTCGGCTTCTTTATCGGCATTTTTAATCTCATGTAACGCCTGTTGAGCGCTATTACTTACCGTTTGTGATGTACTACTCATTTCTGTTGTTGCTGTAGCTGCCTGTTCAACTTGTGCTTGCTGATTACGAATTGCTTTACTTGATTCGCCAGTAATTGTTGAGGTTTGCTCTGATGCAGCTGCAAGCTGAGTTGAGCGTGAAATAATGCCTTTAATTAAACTGCGAAGGCTATCAATTAAGGTGTTACAGCTTTTAGATAGCTCACCAAACTCATCTTTGGCACTGTCATCTAAGCGCTGTGTCATATCGCCACTTGCTACAATATCTAAAATGCGGTTAACTTCAGCCAGTGGTTTAGTAATACGATTAACTGTAACGACTGCCACGATAATTGCAATTATGGTGGCTATTATCATGCCTATCCAAGTCCACAAGTTTGCAGAATCTACGTCGCTGCGCACCCCTTTTTGCAATGAAAAAGCAACATCGCTGGCTTGTTTTACAAGTACGTCAATTTGATTTAGCGCTGTTTTAGTTGCTTGCTCAGACTCTGCAAGTTCACGTTCAGTAAGGCTAATTGCATCGATTAAGCGTTTTTTATTCGCAGCAAGGCTATTGTTACCTACAATGTTGCTCTCTAGCGTGTCTACGTATTCTTTTAGACTATTGTATAAACCACTATGGCTTTGCTCTATGGCTGGTTTAATTAGCGCTACGGTGCGGGTCACTTCTTCGAAGTAGTATACTTGCTCATTTTTTACAATATCTAAGGTATTAAGCGTTTTAACCGTTAGCATGTCGGTACTGTTGCTTACTACAGACATAAAATTGTTTTCAAGATTATTAGCAGCCTGGTAAGCGCGTGGGTTACTTTGCTCTAAGCCGTTTATATCAATAATATCGAGTACAATTGAGTTTGCATCTTCGGCGGCAAGCTCTATGCTTTCTAGTTGCGCTTTTAACATTTTATTCAGTGCTAGCTGTTTAGCTTTGTCGGCAAGTAAGCCCTCTACCGTGCTTAAAAAACTTAAATAGGTTGTTTCAACTTGTTGGCTACTTTTACTCAATAGTGGATCGTTTTTAACCACTTCTTGTAATTCACTATGCAGCGTATTGAATAACTGCTTTTGTTCGAGCACTTGGTTTTTTATTGGTTCTAGTTGCTCTGCAGAAGAGGTATAAAAACTAGCTTGAGCAGCTTTGCTCATTAAAATAAACTCGGCTTGTAATTCAGCGCTTTTATTTAAAGCGGGCAGCGACAACTGATTTACTTTTTGGGTGGAGCGATCAATATTTGCTATTTTTATTAAAGAGTTACCGCCAATTATTAAAAGCAGTAGAGTGATGAAAATAAATCCACCCCAAATACGCTGGCTCACTGTTAAATTCATACGGATTTCCATTCTAAAGTATATCAGTTAAAACTTATCGGCTTGTATTGCAATAAGTTAAGTAATTAAAGTTAATTTTAATTGTTTAATCTGTGTTGATTATTTTTAATTAAGCAATGGCCATGCGTAGCTCTAATTATAGGAGTGCTATTTTTGCTACTAAATATAATGCCAACTTAATGTGAACAGGTTGTAGTTACAAAGTTTCAACATGCGACATTAAACTTAACAGATGTATTACTTTATTTCAGTTTATTTAGACGAAAGTTGTGATTTTTCTACAGTTTTTTGTTTGCTTTTTAATTCTATTAAGGTCATGGCACCTCCCCAAACACATCCGGTGTCTAAGGCTAATAAATGATTATGAGGTGTTTTACCATTTAATGCTGCCCAGTGGCCAAAAATAAGCGTTTGTTTAGCCGTTGTTATTGCTGGATGCATAAACCAAGGGGTTAAGTTATTGCCACTTGTTACTTCCCCTTTTGCACTTAAGTCGAGTTGGTTATCGGCAGTTAAAAATCGCATACGGGTAAAGTAGTTAACTGTGTATCTAAACTTTTCGTAGTTATTAAGTTCATTAGGGTTATTAATGGGGTGAGGTTGGTACATGTTTGCAAAAAAGTCATGCGCTTTAGGCGAGCTGTAACAATGCTGAGCAAACTGAGCATGTTGTAAGGCTTGTGCTATCGACCAGTCAGGGTTGAGCCCAGCATGGGATATAAAGCTATTGTACTGCTTAAGGTAAAGTGCCAAAGGCTGAGTTTGTAAAAATGCAATATAGTGGGGGAGTTTAGTGCTATTGAATACAGCTGCTAATTTATCATTAGGGTTGGGTGGTTTATTAAGTAGATAGCAGGCAATCAGGTGTAAGTCATGATTGCCTAGCGTAACTGTAATGCTATTTTGGTGTTTGTATAAGTACTCTAAACAGGCTAGTGAGTCAGGGCCTCGAGCGACTATATCGCCCACCAAGTAGAGATGATCTTTACTTGGATTAAAGTTAACGCGTTGGAGTAACGCGTTAAACTCGTTAAAGCAGCCTTGCAAATCACCTATTGCGTAGTCAGCCATGCTTATAGTGTACTAGTGCAGTATGTTAGGGCAGGCTAAACGAAACACGTTAATAGGCGCTTTAAACTCAGTGCCAAACTCGTTACGTAACGTATAATGCCCTTGCATAGTACCTACAGGGGTATCTAGTATTGCCCCACTGGTATATTTATAACTTTCGCCGGGTGCTATAACCGGATTTTCGCCGACCACACCTTCGCCTTGCACTTCAATTTCTTTGCCATTTGCATCGGTAATTAACCAATAACGGCTCAGTAATTTAGCGCTACACAAACTGTGGTTTTTAATGGTTACAGAATAAGCAAATACAAACTTTTCTAGTTCAGGTTGCGACTGCTCTTCTACATAAAATGTTTCAACAGATACCTTTACAGGCGATCCAATATTACTGCTTGTTGTCATAAATCCAATTTGCTATGTCAATAAATTGTTGTAACGATAAGCGCTCAGCACGCAAAGTAACATCTATGCCAATGCTGGTTAGCTCATCTGCAGTTAGTAAGTTGCTTAAACTATTGCGTAGTGTTTTACGACGCTGGTTAAAGGCTTCTAGGCAAACGTTATTTAAAATTTTCACGCTTTTTGCAGTGCGTTGTTCAGGCTTTTTAGGGATTAAGCGAATAACCGCCGAATCAACTTTAGGCGCAGGTTTAAAGCACTCAGGCGGTACTTCTATAACCGGCATTGCATTACAGTAGTACTGAGTCATTACGCTTAAACGACCAAAGGTTTTGCTCCCCGGGCCTGCAACCATGCGTTTTACTACTTCTTTTTGCAGCATAAAGTGCATGTGCTCAATATTGTCTGCAAATTCAAAAAGATGAAATAATAACGGAGTCGAAATGTTATACGGTAAGTTACCAAACACTTTTAGTTTTTTGTCATCTCTCACCAAGCTTGCAAAATCAAAGGTCATTGCATCGCCTTGGTTTACGGTTAATTTAGGTCCCAAAAATGGGTGTTCAATTAAACGCTGTGCCAAATCTTTATCTAATTCTACAACCGTTAAATGGCCGCTTAATTCGGCTACCGGTTCAGTAATTGCGCCAAGGCCTGGACCAATCTCTACTAGGTTATCTTCTGGTTTAGGATCGATTGCGCTCACTATTTTACCGATGATCATGTCATCAAATAAAAAGTTTTGTCCAAAACGTTTACGGGCGCGGTGTCCTAAATGTACTTTATCGGTCATTGATTTTGTGCTTTTTCTTGGGCGAGCTTAATTGCTTCGCGGATCGCTAATTCAAAACTGCCAACATCAGCAGTACCTTTGCCTGCCAAATCCAGAGCAGTACCATGATCTACTGAGGTGCGGATAAATGGTAAACCTAAGGTAATATTTACCGAGTTACCAAATCCCTTGTATTTTAGCACAGGTAGCCCCTGATCGTGATACATAGCTAATACGGCATCGGCTTCATTTAGGTATTTATCTTGAAATAAAGTGTCGGCAGGGAGTGGACCAATCAGGTTCATACCTTGGTTGTTAAGTATTTCAAGTGTTGGAATAATGGTATCTATTTCTTCACGGCCTAAATGGCCATCTTCACCAGCATGAGGATTTAAACCACAGACTAAAATACGCGGCTTTTCTATACCAAACTTAGTTTGTAAGTCGTGGTTTAAAATACTCGCTACTTTGATTAGCCGATCCTCTGTAATAGCACGCGATACATAGGCAAGCGGAATATGCGTCGTTACCAGCGCTACTCTTAGGCCTTGCGTAGCAAGCATCATTACTACATCTGCGGTATTCGACTGTTGTGCAAAATACTCGGTGTGGCCACTAAACGAAATACCGGCTTTATTAATAATACCTTTATGTACAGGGCCGGTAACAACTGCTGCAAAAGTGCCATCCATGTTTTTTTCACTGGCAATACGCAAAGTGTCTAATACGTATTGGCCATTAGCATCGTTAAGCACACCTAGCTCTACAGGCTCAGCTACATCTACTTGATGTAGGTAAAGGCTTCCTGCTGGTGCAGGCGTTGCTGCAGCATGCTGGTCAAACTCTATTAGCTTTATACTTAAGCCTAAATGTTTAGCACGTTGCTTAAGCATATTTGCGTCGGCAATGGCAACAAGCTGTGCGTCCCAAGTTTGTTGGGCAAGTTTTAACAGTAAATCTGGACCAATGCCCGCAGGCTCACCAGGGGTAATTGCGATACGTAATGTCATAGTTATTCGTCTATTGGGAAAATTTCAACATGGGCTTGTTCGCGCATTTCTTGCTGCCAGTTAAAGCTTTCTTCTTTAAATTTACGATTAAATAGCATGCCATGGGCGCGGTTGCGTTTAGCTTGCTCGGTTTTATCAGCTACACGGGTATCGAGTAACTGCACAATATGCCAACCGAATTGGCTTCTAAATGGTTCGCTAATTTCATTTTGCTTAAGTGATAATAAAGTATCTCTAAAGGCTGGAACATAGCTAGTTGGATCAGCCCAATCGTACTCACCACCTTTAAGGGCTGAGCCTGGATCTTCTGAGTATTCTTTAGCAAGTTTTGCAAAGTCGGCTTTATCAGCGCGTAAGTCTTTTACAAAACCGGCAAGCATACTACGTGCTTTCTCTTCACTTAAAATAATAGATGGCTTGATTAAAATATGACGTGAGCGAGTTTCAGTTGTTTCTACAACTTGACGACCACGAACATCTTGGACTTTTATAATATGAAAACCAGCACCAGAGCGCAGCGGACCAATAATAGCGCCTTGCTTTTTACCTTTTACGGCTTCAGCAAATAACGACGGCATTTCGTTAATGCCCATCCAACCTAGTTGTCCACCTTCAAGTGCTTGAGAGCCGCTTGATGATGAAATAGCAATGCGTTTAAATTCTTGCTCGTCATTAAGTAATTCAATTACTTTGTCTGCGCGCGTTTTAGCTGACGCAATTTCATCGGCGCTAGCATCACTAGGAATATCAATTAAAATATGGCCAATGTCATACTCTTCTGCGTTTTGACCTTGGCTTTCCATAATTTTTAGTAAGTTATCTACTTCTTGCTCGCTTACATAAACACGGCGATCAACATTGGCGCGCATAACTTGTTGCGTAGTGATCTCTTTACGAATTTCTTCACGGTATGCTTGAAAGCTTTCTCCCGAGCCCTCAATAGTACGACGTAAATCTGCAATGCTACCGCCTTGCTCTTTAGCCATACTTGCAAGTGTTTGATCTAGTTGGCTGTCTGAAATCTCTAACCCCATACGCTCAGCCATTTGCATCATGAGTGTTTGGTTAACTAATCGCTCTACGGCCTGGACACGTAATGTTTCGTCTTTAGGAAGCTCCTGACTCTGTTCTTCAGCTTGCTTTTTAACACGGTTAACTATGGTGTCCACTTCACTTTTTAAAATAACTCCTTGGTTGACTATGCCAATAACTTTGTCGATTTCAACCGGAGCTGCAAATGCGCTTTGGCATAAGCTAATACTTAAAACTGCTGATGTTAATAATTTTTTTAAATTCATATTCTTTTTACTACTCTTGCTAATAGTACTGTTGTGATCCTAGGGAATACTCAATTTTTAGCGTTAATTAATAATACTTTAACTTTAAAAATAGTGTCCTAGTCATTAAGAAAATACGGTCTACGATAACCAAAAATACCTTGTTGTAATAATTTTTTAGCATCATAACGGCTTTTACTACCTAACCCTTTTAAAACAAAATTCAAACGAATGCTTGAATCAAAAGTCGCCTGTTGTTGCCCTATAGACTGATTTAAGTCGGTAACAATTTGGCGATGGCCAGTAATTTGAAATGCCCAACAGCACGATTCATACTGTAGCCCGCTTAACACTTCGATACTGCGGTTATTTTCAAGGTCGCGGTGATAGCTTGCAATAAACTGCCATTCGTCGCTCACTGGAATGCTTGTAAATAAGCCTGTTTGTTCAATTGCATTACCTGAGACATCATCTGAATACCGATGGTTCAATTGAACTAGCTCATTATCGTCGCCTTTATAGTCGAGCGTTACGTTAGACTGAATAATTTGTTTACCGTCAGTATCATACTGAATACCCGCAGATAAATACCAGCGACGATGCCAATGTACCATGGTTTGTGCTGCAAACAAGGCATTGTAGTTGGTGTCTGAGTTTAATCCTTGCTCTGTAGGTTTGGCTGAATCGCTTAAATAAAATATTTGTCCGGCGCTAAAATTAAATACTTCTTGGTGTTTTTTGTCAAATAACCGAGTCGTTGCACCTAAGGTAAATTGGTTAGCAGCAGCTATTCTATCAACACCTGAAAAGCGTGTGTCTCTAAATAAACCAAAAAAATCATCTTGTAGTTTGGCAGTATCAAATAAGCCAATATCAGATTGATCTTCATTAGGGGTATATAAATATTGTAGCTGTGGCTCTAAAGTTTGAATACCGTCATCAATAAAGTAGGAGGTTTCGCGCTCAAAATTAAGTTGTGTATACAAACGTACTTTTGGCAGTGTACGCGATACGCTTTCGCTGTATTGAGTACCTTCTAAATCACCATGCTGTTTGTAGTTTGTTTGTAATATGCTTACTTCTGATAAAAACGACCATGCATGTTCTTTATAATCAAAGCGAGCTTTTGGCTCAATATGTATTCGAGTAGCTTGATCAATAATAGCTGAGCTATTAGTAAAGTGGCTCACTTCTCCCGATACACTAAAATCAAAGTTGTCGTATTGCCAAGGTGCGGTTTGGGTAAAACTAATTTGTGGCAAAGCGGTATAAGACTCTAAGTGATCGCCCAGTACTTCAAAGTTTTGTACTGTAATATCGGTACGCCAAGTGTCGCCCATATGAGTAAGCGAGCCTGTTCTGTACAATTGAGTATCGGTTTTACTGGCATAATTAGAGTCTAAATCAGTTAAGTAGTTGTCGTCACTCACGTTTGTTATATCAACATTAGCGCGCCAGTTTTCACCTAAATAGCTTTTTTGTTGCCAATGAAACATATAACGATCGCCAAGATCGGGGTCTGAATCATCTTTATTTAAATATTCAATACCCACTAAGCCTTCATGCTCTTGGGTTAAATATCTAAATTCAGTTTGCAGTTGTAAACCTTTACGCGACATATAACGCGGGGTAATGGTGGCATCTAAATTGGGAGCGATATTCCAGTAGTAAGGCGTAATAGTTTCTAAACCATAGCGATCTGAGCTTGAAAAACTAGGCGTAAGTAACCCAGATTTACGGCGCTCATCAAGCGGAAAGGTAAAATAAGGTAAATATAAAACCGGCGTATCTAGGATGCGTAAAACCGCATTATAGGTTTCGCCCCAGCCTTCTTCGCGAGAAAGGTTAATTTCGTCGGCTTCAATGGCCCACACAGGTACTTCGCCAGGGCAAGCAGTAAAGCTTGCATTCATTAGCATTAAGCCAGACTCATCAACGGTGAGTTTTTCAGCGCCACCTTTGCCTAGCTGTTGTGTTAGGCTATATTGTGCACCAAGTAAGCTGATTGCTGAATTATTTAAATCGGCGTTGAGGCCAGTGCTGTTAACTTCGCTTATTTTGTCGCGATAAGTAATTGGCCCAGTAGCATTGAGTAAACCGCGTTGTTTATCGATTAGTGCAGTTTGTGCGGACAAACTCATATTAACGGTGTTAATATCAACATTACCAGTAAATTCAGCGCTTTGTGTGCCTAAAAGCTCTACGTCGTTAGCGCGAATATCAACCATACCTAGCTTTAAGCCAGGAAGCGGTTGCCAAGCTCTGGTTTGCATTGAAGTGCCACAAAACTTGTGTGTCAGTTCAGTTTCGGCAAGCGATGGTGCGCTCAGTACGCTTAGCATCAATATGCCCCAGGTTTTGCTCATTTATCGACCTTTATACGCTGTGATTAATTTCAAGTAGACATAATAAAGGAAAACAATGGCAAAGTAATTAGTGAAAAATAGATAGCTTATAAAATGACACGTTTTGAACGCTTACAACTCTTTATAAATACTCACTTTAGTGAGCAACAATGCACGTTAGCGGCAATTACTGCCGATGCGAGTTTTCGTCGTTATTATCGCTTAAATTGTGCTAATAACAGCTTTATAGTGATGGATTCCGATCCGCTTAAAGTAAATAATGCGCCGTATATCTCGCTTAATAGCGTATTTACGCAGCAAGGATTTTTATTGCCCGCTATTATTGCCAGTGACGAGCAGCAAGGTTTTTTTATTTTAAGTGACTTAGGCAGCACGCACCTAGCAGACATGCTTGATGATGAGCACCGCACCGAGTATTACCAGCAATTAATTAAGCTGAGCGTACAGTGGGCAAAAACACCTGCAGCCGCTGCTATGCAAGCTTATGATAAAAAGTTTATAGCTGTTGAGCTTGGCATATTCAGCCAGTGGTTAATGCATGACTTCATTGATTGTGAACTAACAGCAGAGCAACAAATGCTGTGGCAAACAAGCTGTGATCTGCTTAGTAATACCATGCTTGCTCAGCCTAGCGTTACCATGCACCGCGATTACCATAGTCGTAATATTATGCGCTGCAACCAGCAATGGGCGATCATAGATTATCAAGATGCTGTACGCGGGCCGTTGTGTTACGACTTGGTATCTTTGTTACGCGATTGCTATTTTAAACTGCCAGAGAGCGAATTAACTCATTTAGTTAAATACGGATACGATGAATTTAATCGCCAAGGTTTAATTGCTAATGTTACCTTTAATGAATTTAAATATTGGTTTGATTTAACCGGTTTACAGCGCCATTTAAAAGCGGCAGGTATTTTTTGTCGTTTGTATTTACGTGATGGTAAAAAAGGTTATTTGGCTAATATACTTCCTACACTTGCATACATTGTAGAGGTAGCTGCTAATTATTCAGAGCTACAGGCCCTTGGCTTATTTATACAAAATACCATTGCTCCTAAAGTGGTTGAGCGCTTGGCTAAGGAGCGCACATGAAGGCGATGATTTTAGCGGCCGGGCGCGGACAACGTATGATGCCACTAACGCAAAATATGCCTAAACCTATGTTGGCAGTAGCGGGTAAGCCATTAATTGAGCATCATATTGTTAATCTTAAAGCGGCGGGTATTACCGAAATAGTAATAAACCTTGCGTGGCAAGGTGATAAAATTAAAGATTATTTTGCCAATGGCAGCAAGTGGGGCGTAAATATACGTTATAGCCAAGAAGTGGCAGGTGGCCTTGAAACGGCCGGTGGCATTATTGCTGCGCTGCCCCTATTAGGCGATACCTTTATTGTTATAAATGGCGACATATATACCGATTACGACGTAAGCGCGTTAACTCAACTGCATTTACAAGCGGGTGAGGCGCACATAGTGCTGATAGAAAACCCACCGCATAATCCTAACGGTGATTTTGCACTCAGTCATTTGTCGAGTGATAGTCAAAAATATACATTTTCTGGAATTGGCCGATATCAAGCCGATTTTTTTAACGATTTTGAGCAAGGTGTTCGTCCGCTTGGGCCTATTTTAGCTAAAAAATTAACTGAACATTTAGTCTCTACCGAACTCTACATAGGCCAATGGGATGATGTAGGTACTCCTGAGCGATTATCAGCACTTAATCAACGACAAATTTAATAGAGGTAATAATTTAGATGTGGGGAAAAATACTCGGGTTTATTTTCGGTTTTATGTTTGGCAAAATATTTGGTGCTATTTTTGGCCTATATCTTGGCCATATGTTTGATAAAAGCTTAAAAAAAGATTTTGATAAAGCCGGTGGCTTTTCAAACTTATTTAAAGGTGACGACGTCAACGAGCGTCAAGCGCTGTTTTTTTCTAGCTGTTTTGCAGTTATGGGGCATATTGCTAAATCAAATGGGCGCATTAGCGAAGTACATATTAAAGCTGCAACGTTATTTATGGACGAAATGGGCCTACAAGGCGAAGAGCGCCGCGAAGCACAACATGCATTTCAGTCGGGTAAAGAAAATGATTTTTCATTAAAAGAAACAGTACAAGACTTTAAAGAACGTTTTGCTAAGCGTTATGATTTATTACAGCTATTTTTAGAAATTCAAATTCAAATGGCATTTTCAGATGGTGTACTCGCTGAGCAAGAAAAACTACTTTTACAAGAAGTGAGTAAACAGTTAGGCGTATCTAGAGCGCACTTTGCTTTTGTATTAAAGCGTTACCAAGCAGAGTTTAGCTTTAGGCAGCAGCAACAGCGTTATAAACAACAGCAACAAGGGCAAAGTAGCAGTTACCGTGAAGGTTCAGGCCATCATGTACCACCTAATAATAATATAAACCGCGCACAAGCGTTGGCATTATTAGGGCTTAATGACTCGGCAACAGCGCGAGAAATAAAGCTCGCGTATCGAAAACTGATGGCGCAGCATCACCCTGATAAATTGGTATCGCAAGGTTTACCAAAACATATGATGGAATTAGCGGTCAAAAAAAGCCAAGATATTCAAGCTGCTTACGAGTATTTAAAAAAGTCGGCGTAAAAAGCCGTCTATTTCTTTACTTAGGCGTGCATGTTGATCGGGCTGATTGCGCAAACCAAATAACTGGCGTTGGCGATAATCAAATTTTGCGTTGCGGTTAACCCAGCGCTGACGATTTTTAAGGTTCATTAAAATCTCGTTGTTATCGTTAGCGTAGTAAATATCCAGTAATGGTGGGGCAATTAAAGACGAAGTTTGGCTTAAGTCTTGATTACGTTTACTGTTAGGTAAATAACTGCTTAAACTTATAAATGCATTAAGTCTTGAGTCGGGAAATTGCGCATAATGTTCAAGTAGCACGCCAGCACTGATCCCCTGGGCAATTACTACAATATTATTCGGCTCTGCCATTACTGTATTATACAGTGCTTCATAGCGGGCGATTAAATTTACTTTATAGTTATCGAGTACCGCGTCACTCACTTTTTCAATGGCATTAACATGGTGTGGCTCAGCACTTTTGTTTACACCAGTATCCTCAATAGTAGCACTTTCAACTGCAGCACTTTCATTATCAGTGCTTTGATTAGCTGTATTTGCATTGTCAGAGCTTTGGGCAAGAATATTTTCAGCTGAGGTGCTTTCAGTTGCAGTGTTTTCGTTAGTTGCAGCAGTGGCTATTTCTTCACTCGCCTGCCAGTTAATATCAGGTACTGTCATTGCGTAGGTAGTGTAGCCTAAATTATTTAGTTCTTTGCGTAAAAAGCTCATTCCGGCATTATTGGTCGCGCTTGATTGCCAATCAGGTATAAGCAGTACAGTGCCTCTAAAATCAGCACTCATATACTCGCTGTATAAAGTTAAAAATTCAGTATCGCCAGCTAATATAGGCTTTATTTCATCATTGGGAAGTAAGTGTTGAATATCATTATTTTCAATACTTGCATACGAGGGTGGGGCAATATGCTCTGCTGCAGTTACTTGCACAGTTAAAAGTAGCGCACAGCTTAGCAGTACGTTTAGTTTAATTACCTTTAAATACTGCGCCAATACCATAACCAACTCAAATAAAAAATATTACTTAGATATCGGCGCAGCAGCAAAAAAGTTTAGCGTAACAGGCTAAACTTTAATATTAATTGTTAGCGCTAAAAATCAGGGTCAGCTTCAAATGTAAGTATTTGCTCAGTAGTTGGATGTTTTAAGCTGAGCATTTGTGCGTGTAATTGCAAGCGCGGCGCCGCAGCGAGTGCCTCTTTGTGCGCGTAAAGCCTATCACCTAAAATAGGATGGCCTAGGCTTAGCATATGTACACGCAACTGGTGCGAGCGGCCTGTAATAGGGGTTAGTTCTACACGGGTTGCATGTGGTTCACGTTCAAGTATTTTAAAGTGCGTAAGCGACGGCTTACCGTTTTCGTGATCAACCATTTGCTTGGGGCGATTAGGCCAATCGCAAATAAGCGGTAAATCAACCGAGCCGGTTTGCGCCTCAAGTTGCCCATATATCCGGGCAATATAGCGCTTGGCGGTTTCGCGCTCTTGAAACTGCATACTTACATGGCGGTGTGCGGCTTTATTCATTGCCAAGCAAAGTATGCCCGAGGTTGCCATATCTAAACGGTGCACTATTTTAGCGGTAGGAAAAACTCGGTTAACACGGCTTATTAAGCAATCGGCATGTTTAGGGTCTTTACCCGGCACGGTTAACAACTCGCTAGGCTTATTAACGATGAGTAAGTCCTCATCCTGATACAGAATAGTTAAATAAGGATCTGTTGGGGGATTGTAGTTAATTAACACGGCCGACCTCAGTGATTTTCAAGGGCGCCATTTTAGTGGAGCGGGCACTAAGGCTCAAGGAAAAAGATCAAAGTTTAATTGCATGTTTTTCATGCTGGTGTAAAATTACACCAGTATGATTTTTTGAGGTATATATTATGGCAAGGCAAAGCATTTCGCTCACTGAGAAAAATGATTTATGGCTGCGTAATCACATTGAAAATGTAGGTGATTACGCGAATAAAAGCGAATTAGTGAATGACTTAATTCGACGTGCAAGAAGGGCTGAAGCTATCAATAGTAAACTGCTTAAATCTGAAAAAAGTGGCTTTACTAATCAATCTGCTGATGAAATCCTGACTGAATTTAAACTAAATGTTAAGTAATGCGAAAGTTTAAACTCTCAAATGATGCTAAAGAAGACTTACGTCGTATTTATCAGTATGGCTGTAAGGAGTATTCACAGCAGCAAGCAGATACTTATTTTTATGCTTTTTTTACTCTGTTTGAAAAGCTAGCTGCAAATCCTTATTCCTGCCAATCAGTTGATCATATTCGTAAAGGTTATCGACGTGCCGTTTGTGGCTCAGATAGTATTTATTACAGAGTTTATGAAACTGATGTTGAAATAATGGCTGTTTTGGGTGGGCAAGATATAGAAGAGTGGTTGTGATTTACAAGTGATTTTAGAAAGAGTTGAATAGCACTTAACTAATCGTTTTATAGGGTTTTTATCAAGTTTTAAGGTGAGCTCAGTAATAAATTTTTTATTACAACAACGCATGCATTAAGTTGAAACTAAAAAGCCTGAGTTCGATACACTACCGAAATCAGGCTTTATTAGCTGCTTAGAAATGAATCCAACTTTATGGGGTCACTTCAAAATACCGCGCTTTCTTCATTCGCACATTAGCAATTTTTTACTAACGGCTGTCAGCTTATCGCCAAAGCGTTAGTGCGAAACCACAATCAAGCGTATCGCATCTAGTTTTAACTGGGTTTTTTCAATGTAGGTAGTCAAATCTGTGCGTTGCTTATCGTAGAAGGTAATTTCTTCTTGGCGAATATTAGGGTTAATTTGCTTAAGAGCAACTAATCGTTGCTGCTCTTCACTTAGTGATGTTTGCATTTTAGCCAGTGACGCAGCACGAATAACTTCAAGCTTTTCTTGTGCCATGTCTTTTGCGGTGCTGATCATTGGGTGAATAGCACTTTGCAATGCGCCGGCTAGTTTACTGGCTGTTTGGCGACCAACGGCAGAAAGCTGCTGATTAAAGCCGTCAAACGCGACGTTTTCACCTAAGTTATTACCTGCTTTATCGAGTAAAATACGAATTGGCGTAGGTGGTAAAAAGCGTCCTACTTGTAATACTTTTGGTGCCATAGCTTCGGCTACAAAAATAAGCTCAACAAAAAAGGTGCCTGGTGGTAGTTTTTTGTTTTTAAGTAAAGCAACCGATGCGCTACCAAAATCGTCGTCACAAATCATATCTAGGGTGCCTTGCACCATAGGATGATCCCAACTAATAAAGTGCACGTCTTCTTGCGAAAGCGCGGTATCGCGGTCAAATGTAACTGTCATGCCATCTTCTCTTAATGCCGGAAACGAGGCGTTTAACATATGCTCGGTTGGCTTTAAGATAATGGTATTTTCGCCTTTATCTTCTTGGCTTACGCCAAAGGTGTCAAATACGTTAATCATGTAACTAGGCAGTTCAAACTGATTGTCTAGTTTTTCAATATCAGCTACCAAAGAGTCGGCTGCGCCTTGGCCCGATGAATGCAGCTCAAGTAAACGGTCGCGTCCGCTTTCCATTTGTTTGCGCAGTACCGCATTTTTTTGTGCTACTTGCTCAAGTAATGGATCTAACTCGTCTTCGTCGCAGTTATGCGCTGCAATGTAATCAAGTAGGTCATCACGGAATTCTTTATACAACATTTGTCCCGTTGACGAGGTAGATTCGAATGCGTCTAGGCCTTCGTTGTACCAACGTAGTAATACTTCTTGGGCGGTGTTTTCAAAATATGGCACGTGAATGTTCACATCTTGAGTTTGTCCAATGCGGTCTAGTCGGCCAATACGTTGCTCTAGTAAATCTGGGTTTAGTGGTAAATCAAATAACACTAAATGATGTGAAAACTGAAAGTTACGCCCTTCAGAGCCAATTTCAGAACACAGCAGTATTTGCGCGTTGTCGTACTCGTCTGCAAAAAATGCAGCGGCGCGGTCACGCTCAATAATCGACATACCTTCGTGAAACACTGAGGCTTTAATTGCTTCGCGTTCACGTAGTATTTGCTCAAGGCTGATAGCTGTTTCGGCTTTAGCACATATTAGCAGTACTTTTTCACGCTTAAGGGTTTTAAGAGTGTCGATTAGCCAATCTACGCGAGGATCAAATGCTCCCCAGCTGGCGCTTTCGCCTTCAAACTCTTGAAATATTTTTTCTGGGAATAGTGCGCGCTGTGCACTAAGTTCGGGATTTTGAATGCCGCTCATATTGCCCAGTACTGTCATTGCTGTTTTATATTGCTTTGGCAATGGCATAGGGTAGGCGTGTAATATACGGCTAGGGTAGCCGTCAATGCCGCTGCGGCTATTTCTAAATAAGATGCGGCCGGTGCCGTGGCGATCCAGTAACATGTTAAGTATTTCTTTACGCGCGGGTAAATCACCTTGCTGTGCTTTTGCCAGAATATCGGTAATGTCGGTTTCTTTTAATAGCTCAATTAAAGTCGCTTTAGCGCTCTCGTCTAGGCCTTGCTCTTGGAGTAATTGATTAGCAGCTTCGGCAACGTCTTTGTAATTTGCTTCTTCTTCTTTAAACACGTCGTAGTCGTAAAACCTGTCTGGATCGAGTAGCTGTAGGCGAGCAAAGTGGCTGCTATGACCAAGTTGATCTGGCGTGGCGGTAAGTAAAATAAGGCCCGGAATATCTTGGCTAAGCTCGGCCATACGTTGGTACTCTGAGCTTGGCTTGCCATTATTAATACTTAAATGATGCGCTTCATCTATTACTAGTAAATCCCAGTCAGCTAAAGTTGCTTGTTCGAACCAACGTTTTTTCTTGGTTAAAAACTCTAGGCTGGTAAGTACCAGTTGTTCGGTATCAAATACATTTGGCGAGTCGGCAAACGCTTCATCGCAACGATCTTCATCAAAAATAGAGAAACGTAAATTAAAGCGGCGCAGCATTTCTACTAACCATTGGTGCTGCAGATTTTCGGGTACTACAATAAGCACACGGCTGGCACGGCCACTAATAATTTGCTGATGTAAAATCATTCCCGCTTCAATTGTTTTACCAAGGCCTACTTCATCTGATAAAAGTACGCGTGGTGCAAAACGTTTACCTACTTCTTGGGCTATATAAAGCTGATGCGGAATAAGATTAGCACGCTGACCAATTAAGCCTTTTATAGGCGACTGTTCACGTTCAAATTTATGTAACCATGTTTGGTAGCGCAGCGTGTAACGATCAAAACGATCTACTTGGCCGGCAAATAAACGATCTTGAGGTTTGTTAAACTTAATAAAATGATCTAGAAAGGTTTCTTTTAGTTTGGCTGCTTCACCATTATCAACACGAGTACCGTGATAACAAAGTAGCTCGCCTTGCACTTCAATAGACTCAACTTCTAATTCCCACTCTTCAACGCTTTTGATCACATCGCCAGGATTAAATGACACACGGGTTACGGGTGCTTCTGCCCAAGAATAAACGCGGCTTTCGCCACTAGCAGGAAATAATATGCTGACCTGACGGCCTTCAATGGCAACAACTGTGCCTAATCCTAAATCTGACTCTGTATCACTGATCCAACGCTGACCTAAGGAAAAATTCATATATGTCTCGTCTATGAAGAAAAAGGCGGCTATGTTACCTGTTAGACAACACCACTGCAAGGCGCTATTAGCCTCACTTTTAATTAATTCGGTAAGTGTGAATTATTCCTAACAAAACGGCTAACATCTGGATCTTTTTTGGGTAAATAAGTACACAGTAAGATAATAAATAGCTCTGCAGCTATTACTTTGAGCGTTAGCAGCATTAAAAATATTTCCTTAGCAAAACCTACTTAATTAACTTTTATAATGCACTATTTTAGTCAGTCGATTGCTTTGATTTTAAGGTTTAATTAAAACAAAATCGAGTTTGTAATAAAACGGACTTTTATGACAAATAGACTAAACTAAAATTATACCTAAGTAACTAACGAGCCATCACTACTCAAAAGCACTTAGTTAGTTTGGTATAGCATACTCATCATAAAAAGTAAGGACAGTGCTATGGAAAATGCTTCGAACCTTAAAAGTAAAATGTATGTGCTAGATACCAATGTATTGCTTCACGAACCCCTCGCGTATTTATCGTTTCAAGAGCACCATGTAGTTATTCCGATGACAGTGTTAGAGGAGCTTGATCATATAAAAGATAGAAAACACGATGTAAGCCGTGATGCTCGCGTGGCTATTCGTGGTTTAGATGAAATATTAAAAAATGCCACACCAGAGCAAATGCTCCAAGGCGTAGCCCTTCCTAGCAATAAAAAAGCGAAAATAGCATCAAACGGCACTTTAATTATTGTAAACGATCATTTATTTGCCGACTCTATTTCTGGCCTGCCAGGCAATGAAAACGATCATCGCATTATTAACTGTGCAGTGCATTTACAAAAGCAGCACACAAATAGCAAAGTAATATTAGTCACTAAAGATATAAACATGCGCTTAAAAGCCAAAGGTGCAGGGCTTAATTATGTTGAGGATTACCGCACCGATCAGCTTATAGACGACATTAGCTTACTAACCAGCGGCTACAAAAAAATAGCCGGAGACTTTTGGCAGCATGTTGGCCAATGTAATACTGAGCAATATGGCCGTGAGACCTTGCATCATGTGGCTAAAAACTTAATCCCTGATGTATTTTATAATGAGTATTTAATTGATGAGGGGGATCAGTTTGCAGCGCGAGTTAAATCGTACGATGAGGAGCATATAACCTTAAAAGATATAGGTTATGAGCGATTAATGAACCAAGGTGCATGGGGTATTAAACCAAAAAATATTTACCAAGGTATGGCACTCGATGCTTTATTAGATACCAGCATAGAACTGGTTATTTTAACCGGCCCTGCAGGGTGTGGTAAAACTTTATTGGCGCTTGCTAGTGCACTAGAAATGGTGATCGAAAAAGGCATTTACGACAAAGTAATAGTAACGCGTAATACGCCAGAAATAGCCGAGTCAATTGGCTTTTTACCCGGCACTGAGGAAGAAAAAATGGCGCCATGGCTAGCGGCCATTACCGACACCCTAGAGGTATTACATAAGGGCGACGAAAATCCAATTTCAAGCCGTAATTATATTATGGAAAAAGCCAATATTCAGTTTAAGTCGGTAAATTTTATGCGTGGTCGCAGTATTCAAAATGCAGTAGTTATTTTAGATGAAAGCCAAAACTTAACGGCGGCACAATTAAAAACCATTATTACCCGTTGCGGCGAAGGTACTAAGCTAATTTGTACCGGTAACTTGGCACAAATAGACAGTAACTACTTAACACCGGTTACTTCGGGCTTAACTTATATTGTGGAGCGCTTTAAAAACTTTGAAGGTAGCGCAACAATAAACCTCAATGGTGTGGTACGTAGTCGCCTAGCTTCATTCGCTGAAGAAAACTTATAACTTGCGCTTAACATTATGGCTCGCTAGTCTATTAGCTGATTATTGAGCCATAAAACAGGCAAACAGTTGAAGTTTTTACCCTTAAAAGATTATTACCGCTCTTTAGTTGTGGCTTTGGCCGTGCCTTTGTTTGTGGCTTTATTATTATGTTTGCACCTTTACAATATTAAGGTTGAACGTGCGATAGAAAAGCGCCATGGCGATTTTGCTAATGTATCGGCGCAAATTGAACATACTATGGCTGGGGTAAATAACTTATTTACCACTATGTTTAATTTGTATCACCAACCTAAGCCGCATTTAGCAGATAGCACAATGCCATTGCACGTTAATCAGTATGATGACTATTACTATCGGTATTTAAGTAATTTAAATGGCGAAATAGTAGGTGCTGGCGAATTTTCTCAATCGCAAAGTGCCTTATTACGCTGGCAAAAAGTCGTCATGTTAGCCCCTTCATTTAACACCACGTTAGCGCTAATACAGTCATTAAGTGCAGTTGCTTATGTTGATGAGCAAGGTTTTGCTTACGTTGCCAGGCGAGATCGTAGCCAAAGTGCCTTTTTAACTGATATTTTAAAAGGCAAATTTAAACCACCACTTTTAACCGAGCAACTCAGCTCTAGCCAAATTATTAAAGTTGCTAATAAAGCCTACTTTGCCATTGGCCGACAACAAGATATTAACTCCCAAGATTACATAGTTCTTATTTATGACTTACAAGCTATTTCTAATTGGCTAAAAAAAGTATCGCCGCAGCAAGGCGAATATATATTTATGAATCAGTATCATGAGGTTATTGCCAGCTCACAAAAGTTGATAAACAAAGCTGTTAAGTTAAATCAATATTGGCCGGCAGTATTAATAGAGCACAATAATACTAAGGAAGTTAAAGGTAATCAGTTTTTAATGCAGCCAATTGGTAACTACCCTATACATGCTGCCTACCATGAGCCAATAGAGCAGTTATCTGCGCCGATTATTTACGAAACAGCGATAGAATTTATATTTTTAACCGTGTTTTTAAGCATTATGTTTAGCGTGTTTTTTTGGTTGAGCCAGCGTATTTTTATCAAGCCGATGACCTTTTTAATGCGTTATCTAGAGCATAACGACACTGTAACTGGCGAGCAGTTAAACTATAAAATTCCTTTAAATTGGCAGCCATGGTTTTTAAAGGTAAAAGCTATATTTGCTAAAAATACTCAGCTGGTCGAATCCCTACAGAACGTTAATAAAGATTTAGATAAAAAATTGCAGCTACAGTCTGAAAAACTAACCAGCAGCTACGAAGCCAAAGAGCGTCATTTAGCTTTACTTAATACTGTACTTAATAACGTTCCTGACTTTATTTATTTTAAAAGTATTGATGGCTTATTTTTAGGTTGTAATAAAGCTTTTGAAACATTTATTGGTAAAAAGCAAGCTGAGCTAGTTGGTAAATTAATAGAAAATGAGAGCAGCGATAGTAAAAAAATTAGTAAGCTAGAGCAACAAGTACTACACAATCGCACGCAAATTCAACAACGTATTGATAGCGCAGAACGCTCTTACTTATTAACCATAGCGCCATTTTATAATGAACAGCAACAACTGTTAGGCGTTATGGGGATTGGCCGCGACATAACCGAGCAACAGCAAACCCTACATGCATTAAAAGAATCAGAAACTAAATTTAGAAGTGCGATAGAGTTTGCGGCTAATGGAGTGGTGTTACTTTCGCTTGATCATACTATTTTACAAGCGAATAAAGCGGCTAGAGAGCTATCTTCTGAACAAAATTTATTGGCGGGAGCGCCTTTAAATCGAGTGTTTAGTAACCCCCAATGGCAAGAAATTAAAGCCACGTTGGCGCAATTACTAAATAATAAAAAACGGGTATACCATTTAACTTTAGCGCACGGCGAACTGGCAGATTGGTTACAGCTGAGCGTGTCGTTAGTGTGGAATGAAAATGCCGAGCCGCTGTATTATGTTATTCATATTCAAGATATAAGTATATTAACCAAAGCAAAACATGATGCAGAGCGCGCCACATTAGCAAAAAGTCGATTTATTGCTAATTTAAGTCATGAGATCCGCACACCGCTAAATGCGGTATTTGGTTTACTTGATATGCTTATTGAGCAAGGACTTACGCCAAAACAATTAGAACAAACCGCGCAAGCTAAGCACGCAGCACACAGCTTGTTGTTAATGCTTAACAGAATGCTGGATTTTGCACGGGTAGAAAGTGTGGCAGCGCAGTTAAAACTCGCGCCATTTAGCATTGTTGAGTTGGTTGATATTTGTGAAAGTTTAACGGCACCTTTATGTGAAAACAAAGGGATTGAATTAATTATTGATATTGATCCCTTAATTGCCCCCAACCTTATATGCGACAGCATTCGCTTACAGCAAGTATTAGGTAACTTATTAACTAATGCTGTTAAATTTACTAAAACCGGTAGTATTACCCTTAAAATGGATTTATTACCAAGTGATACCTCAGAGCAACAACATATTTGCTTTAAGGTAATAGATACCGGAGTTGGCATAGATAAAGCCGATCAAAGGCGCTTATTCGATGCCTTTACCCAAGGGGATGAGTCATCTACGCGAACTCATCATGGCGTGGGCTTAGGGCTGGCTATTGTAAAGTCGGCAGTGCTGTTAATGGGTGGCGAAATAGCGCTAAATAGTGAAAAAGGCGAAGGGTGTGAGTTTTACTTTAGTGTTTTATTAGATGTTGTACCTGCTTGTAAGCAGCTACCTGATAATACATTAGTTATTTTATCAGCGCATAGTCACGAATTAACTCAGGTTATAAATGCATTCCCTACGCTTACTTATACTAATTTAGAGCAAATATTAAAATCTCCTCGGGAGCATTTAAAAGCCAAGCAATTAATTATAGGTGCAGCAGATTTACCTGCTTTATTAGCGGTAGCAGTAATTAAAGATATTTTATTTGCAAAAGCAATTACGCTTATTGTTGTAAGTAATCAACCAAGGTTAAATTTGCCGATCAGCATGGGTTTAACTGTACAGCATATTAAAACGTCAGCGCTTGCACAGCGATTGTTTAATTTAAATTTAGAGTCAGCTTTAAAAATAACGAATACAACGAAATTAAACCCAAGTGTGTCGGGTCTGTTAGTGTTAGCGATTGACGATAATCAATTAAACTTAGAAATAATTAGCAGCGTGTTACGCCAAGCAAAAATTAATGTGGTTACAGCCACCAGTGCCATTGATGGTATGGCATTATTACCGAATTTAATGCCAGACTTAATTTTAATGGATGTGCAAATGCCTCATTTAGATGGTTGCCAAGCAACAACTTTAATTAGGCAGCAGTATAGTGCAGAGCAATTACCTATTTTTGCACTAACCGCTCATTGTGAGCCTGCAGATATTGAACGCTCTTTAGCGTGTGGCATGAATAAGCATTTAACTAAACCTGTGGTTGCAGAAGTGCTTATAGGTGCAATAACCGATTTAGCACCTTATAAGCCGAGCTTTTTTGAGTACTCATTTGCTTTAACTCAGTTTAGTTTAAACGAAACACTGCTTAACACTATGATCGGTAAATTTGCTAGTGTGTGCAAAACTCAATTAGCGCAGCTCAAAATAAGTAATAATAAAGATGACTTAATTCGTATAGCGCATAGTATTAAAGGCGTAGCGGGTAATTTAGGCTTTAGTCGACTGTCGCAATGTGCACAGCAAACTGAAAAAGATCTTAAAACAACCGATAAAGCTGTTGAAATAACAACGAAAGAGCTTATTATGCAGTTAGAACAGGTGGTTGTTTTTATAAACGTTTTAGGGGCAATGGATGTCAAAAAAAGCTAAAGTATTAATTGTTGATGATGATGCTCTTAATCGAATTGTACTCGAAAAAACACTTAGCGATGAGCATGAGGTGTTTTTAGTTAAAAGTGGTGACGAAGCGCTTACTTTTATAAAAACAACACAAGTTGATTTAATTATACTCGATATTGTTATGCCAGGGATGAATGGCTACGAAGTACTGGTTAAATTAAAAGAAGATTCAGCAACGCAAATGATCCCGGTTATTTTTATATCGGCAAATAGCAGCCATGATGACGAGTCTAAAGGTTTAGAACTAGGCGCAATGGATTATATAACTAAGCCATTTTGTTCATCAATTGTGCGCGTAAGAGTACGTAATCAACTGCTTATTAAGCAAAAAAATGATTTGCTTGAAATGTTAGCTTCGATTGATGGCCTAACCGAAATACCCAATAGACGCAACCTAGACGAAAACCTATCTCGTGAATGGCGTAAAAGTAAGCGCAACAACACACCACTTTCAGTGCTACTTATGGATATAGATCACTTTAAGCGTTACAACGATACTTATGGGCACCGAGCTGGCGATGACTGCTTAAAAGCGGTGGCTCAAGCACTTGCGGCACAATGTGAGCGTGGCAGTGACTTTATTGCACGCTATGGCGGAGAAGAGTTTGCAGCCGTTTTACCCGGTGTAGATAAAGCTGAAGCGACAGGCTTTGCAAATAAGCTACGTAATGCTGTTAATGCATTAAATATAGCGCATAAAGCATCGCTTAATGCTGAGCATGTAACTATTAGTATTGGTGTAGCTAGTACTGAAAACGCAAGTATTGAAACTGAGCAGGCACTTTTAGAAGAAGCTGATTTAGGTTTATATGCAGCGAAAGAGGGTGGCCGTAATCAAGTTGTTGCCCGCTAATTAAACTTTTATTTGTAAAGTAAACGCCAACGTTATTGGCGTTTAATAGTTAATTTTCGGATGAACACATTTAAAAAAGTGTAGCGCTTTTTAGAGCTACACAGCTGGGCATTACAGCAGGGCACTACAGCAAGGTATTACACTAAGCGATTACGTGATTGCTGCTGCGTAAACGCCATAATATTTAAACTTACCTCATTTACCAAACGTACAATTGACTCTGTGCTTGCCCAAGCAATATGTGGCGTAAGCAGTAAGTTATTGCCTTTATAATTAGCCAGTGGGTTAGTTAGTTCAGCGGGCTCTTTAGTCAGCACATCAACCCCGGCACCTGCAATTAAGTTTTGCTCAAGAGCGGTTGCTAAGTCTGCTTCGTTAATAATGCCGCCACGTGCAGTATTAATGATAATGCTACTTGGCTTCATCATTTTAAGCTCATTGAGTGTAATTAGATCGCGAGTTTCATCGGTTAATGGGCAGTGCACACTAATTATATCGGCGGTTTTAATTGCTTGTTCAAAAGGGATACGACCTTCACGGCACTGTGTCCCTTTGCGCTCGGCAGTAATTACATTTGCGCCAAAAGCGCTAGCAACCGTTGCAACCGCGCTACCAAGGGTTCCACCACCAATAATAGCGAATGTTTTGTCTTGTAAATCGTTAAAGCTATAATCTAGGCGGCAAAACATTTCACTTTTTTGCCATGCACCTTGCTGGCAGTCTGCTTGGTAGCGATGTGTATTACCTAATAAATTAGTGATTAAAGAAAAGGTATGTTGTACTACAGAGGGGGTTGAATAGCCGGCAACGTTAGTTACTGCAATACCAAGCTCTTTAGCTGCTACTAAATCTACATTATTAGTACCAGTGGCACTAACACAAATTAGCTTTAGTGATTTTAATTGGCTCATAGTTTCACGGTTTACAACTGCTTTGTTGGTAATTAAAACGTCAGCATTTTTACTATGAGCAACAACTTGCTCCGCACTTGTTAATTCATGAACGGTAAGCTCACCTAATTGAGCAATACAATCAAGTGATGTTTTAGCAAGAGTCGCATTATCGAGAATAGTAATTTTCATATTTTTTCCTAAAATTAAACCCCATTTAAGAGAGTTATTTGCAATGCTTGCATTGCTTGATTTGAGGTTGGAAATATTTGCAGTACTAATGAAAGCAAATACAGCGCAGCATACGTATGCAAGATTAATACACTAAAGTACTATAAAGCATACACTTTGTTAATTTTAAAGTCGTAAAAACGTAGGCCAACTTAAATGTGGTCTGCCCACTAGGTTAGTTGTTACATGCTACCCTTTACGGCTATTTTGTTGTACTGCCGTCGCCATGCAGCTTTAGTAAAGCTATTTGCTTTAACTAATATTCACTATAAATAACAACAGGGCAATGTAAGTTGCATCAAGTGTGCAAACTTATAAACTTGCCGACTAAACTATAACTCTATTTGAACTAGGTAAATCGAACTTTAGTATTGCTAGTTTCGTATTTTTGATTGAGTTATAATCAAAATTAGACACGACGGTGCGCTTTGGCGTGCCGTTTTTAACTTTGTAGATGCGCTAAATGATTGAATTAGAAGATAAGTACGCTGACATAAGACCTTACAATGATGATGAAGTTGCCACTTCGCTGAAGCGTTTAATTGACGATAATGCATTTATTGATGTAATTGCAAAGTACAATTTACCACGCATTTTATCGGCAATTCCATTTGTTGCACGACCATTAATTAGACAGCAACTACGTAAAAAATGGGGCCAAATTAATAGCGTTGAAGATGTACAAAATGAAGTTGCAAAGTATTTAAATAAGTTAGTAAAACGCACTACGTCAGAAGTCACTTTTTCAGGGTTGGATAAACTAGACCCTAATCAGGCCTATTTATTTATATCGAATCATCGTGACATTGTGCTCGATCCGGCTTTAGTAAATTGGGGATTGTTTCAACATAAAATGAAAACAGTGCGCATTGCAATAGGAGATAATTTATTGCAAAGACCCTATATCACTGAGCTTATGCGATTAAATAAAAGCTTTATAGTAAAGCGATCTGCAAAAGCGCCTAAAGAAATGCTTAAAGCATTAACGCAGTTATCTTCCTATATTTATGACTCACTAACAGCAGGAAACTCTATTTGGATAGCGCAAAAAGAAGGGCGAGCAAAAGACGGTGTAGATCAAACCGATCCGGCACTACTAAAGATGCTACAACTAAATGGGCGTAAGCAAAAAAAAGAATTTGGCGATTATATTAAAGAGTTAAAAATAGTGCCGGTATCAATATCGTATCAATACGAACCCTGCGCAATTGCTAAAGCAAAAGAGCTTTATCATAAACAACACCATGGTCAATATGTAAAATCTGTAGGTGAAGACATAGCCAGTATTGTTGAAGGTTTTAGCTCATCTAAAGGACATATTCATTTAGCTTTTGGACAGCCGATAGAGTCACATTGCGACAGCGCAGATGAGCTGGCTAAAACAATAGATAAACAAATAATAGATTCATTTTATTTGCACCCAGGTAACTTTATAGCAGGCGGCTGTACAGAAGCGGTCATTAATAAAGCCGACGCTGCAAAGTTTGCAAAACGTATGGATAAAGTGCCCGAAGAGCTTAAACCTTTGGTATTAGCTATGTATGCAAAGCCATATCATCGTAAAGCAGAAGTAAATATTAAAAGTTGTGAGCATTAAAAGCTAAAAGCAGTTTTTTGGCGATTATATTTTAGCTTTTAGTAAGCGATAAAAGTCACTCAGTATTTATTTAAAGTATTTTTATTACTGAAAGCTAATAGCTAAAGTTGCTTTTTGTTACGGCACTTTAGCTAAAGCGAAGTAAATTTGTATTACAGCTTCAGCGCATGTTGGGCTGTGGTTTATGCCCCGGCTGATACCTACATTTTATCTGGTTAAGAGATTTACTAAACGTCCAGAGCTAATTACTCACAAAGCTGCTCTTTGAGTAAATAACGCTATACTTAACCTGTATCTTTATAAGTGTGGGGAGGGGCAATGCAACAAATTGAAATATTTGATATTCCAAGCCCTTGCAAGAGTATTTGTTTGGTTAATAATAGGGGGTATTGTAAAGGTTGTTATCGTAGCCGCGATGAGCGTTTTTTATGGAACTCGTTAACCAACGCACAAAAGAAAAAAGTATTAAATTTGTGCCAGCAGCGCTACAAGCGTTTTATACAAAAAAAACTAGACGTTACTGCCGCTAGCGAATTAATTAATCAGCAAGGTTTTGACTTTTAGTTAGGGGGCGTGCCCTTTGTTGATTAAATTCGTAATTATCTGAGCCAATAAGCTATTAAATCCCCAAACATAATATAGCATTTAGCTGACTAAGCTTGTTGGCCTAGATGCTTTATTAAAGCAGCATTCATAACTATTTATAAGTATAATAAAACATCTTTAGTAAGTAATAGGAGTTACTGTGAGTTTTAATTTATGTAATTTACCTCGTGAACAAAAGTATCAAATTCAGTTAGATTATGAGGCTTCTTTTTGGGCGTATCAAATTAAGCGCGGGAAAAAAACACGTGAGCAAATATATAACACCCTCCATAGCCGCCCTATTGCAGAGCAAGCTTCTTTAAAGCAACAATTTGAAAGGTATTTAGCACTAATGTTAGGCTAATGTTGTGCTTACTTGAGCAGCTCGAGTTGATTTAAAACCTCTTTAGTTTATAGGATTTATACATTCATCTCTAAAAGTAGACCTGATTTATACCGCACTATTGGTTTTAACTCGATGTTAACATACAATCATTCCTTAGTATTGCTTTTGGTGTGTGCCAATATCGTATATCGTCGCTGTCAAATACCTATCAAAAGCAACATAATAAGTGGGATCAAGAATGGGTAAAGCTATTAACAGAACAATAAGTTGCTTGCTCGCACTTATGCTAATAATGAGCAGCCAAATAAACGCACAAGTGAAGCGTTTATCTCCTAGTGAGGGGCTATCTCAAAGCTATGTTAATACTATGCTTATTGATAATAAAGGTTACTTATGGCTGGCAACAGAAGGTGGCCTTAACCGTTATGATGGCTACCAAGTAATGCTAATTAACGGGCCTAATGGTGAGCTTGAAGAAGCTATTATTGACCGCATATATCAAGACACCCAAGGGCATATTTGGATTGCCTCACTGCTGGCAGGGCTATTTCGCTATGATCCAGCTACCGATTCTTATAAACAGTTTTTAGAAAAGCCGCTAAGCGAAGAGCAGATAATTAATCAATCTGTTTTTAGCATGTTAGCAATAGATGATAAAACCCTCTGGATTGGCCGAGGCCGTGACTTTGCAAAGCTTGATATTGAAAGTGGTGAAATAACCACTATTTTTGAGCTTCCGAGTAAATACAAAAGTACCCTAGTTAGAAAGCTATTTTATTATAATGGCTATATATTTATTGGTACTAGTCATGGTGCTTATGTGTTTGATATTGCCAGTGAAAAAGTGCGGCCATTAGAGCATTTACGCGCAGAAGCTGAGCATATTTACCAAAATAATGTGAAGTCATTTGCTATTGCTAACAATAATCAGCTATTAGTGGGCGCTGTTAAAGGGTTGTACCAAGTTGATATTAGCAATTTATCGAGCATGTTTGAGCGCCCCGATGTGGCATTTAACAATAGTGTATTGCTTGATAATTTAAATATTTGGCAAATTACAAATGACCATGAAAAAATTGATTTAGCCACTGATAAAGGGTTGTTCAAGTTTAATTTAAAAACGGGGGAAATAATAAAAAACACCCGCATTAACCAAAGTAAATATACCCTAGCCGATACGAGTATTATTGATATGGTTAAAGATAATTCTGGTGGAACATGGGTGGCCACTAAAACAGATGGGGCGTTTTATTTAGCCAATAATAACTATCAGTTTACCAATGTTGAGGGCAGCATGCTTGGCGGTGACGGCTTATCGCATCATTCTATTTGGGGTATTACTGAGTATAAAGACAAGCTATGGCTAGCTACGCATAATGGTTTAACTGAAGTTGATTTAAAAACAAATATAGGCAAAACGTATTTACAAGATTTTAAAGTTGATTTGCTAACTACTGAATTTACTATTTATAAAATAATGCCTTATAAAAATAAATTATGGCTGCACTCCAACAGAGGTTTATTTATTTTTGACCCTGTTAGCCTGCAATTAACTGAGCCGCAAACACAAAATCCGAGCAACCAAAAGCTGATCGCCGGCTGGGTTCATGGTGTTACTTTAATGCCCGATGGTAACTTGTACTATGTGCACTCAGATCATGGCATGCTTATGTATAATATTAATACCCAGCAACTAACCCAGTTAGAGGGCGAGTTTACTCAGTTTGACCCTTTTTTAGCGCATGGGTTTTTACCACCATTATCGACACAACCAGATAAGCCTTTATTTTTTAGTGGTGGGATTTTATATCAAGTTAATCCTCACAGTTTAACTCTAAAAATAATATATAAGGTTCCTAAACAACATGAAAATGTTGCCATAAATGTGCTGTCGTATGAAGTTGATCGTAATAATATTTTATGGCTCTCGTTATCCAACTTTGGCCTGATTGGCATTGATGCCTTAACGTATGAACTTGTTCATACTATTGATTTAGACAAAAACAAATTGGGTACCTTATTGTACGATATGGTGCTTGATGACGATGGCATGATTTGGATGAGTAGTCATAAAGGCATTTGGCGTTTAAACCCGACTACACTGCATTTTCAGCAATTTACTACGTCAGAAGGGCTGCTCTCTGCAGAATTTAACAGCGGCGCTATGGCACATTTAAAAGATGGGCGTATTGCTTATGGTAGCCTAAAAGGCTTTACCTATTTTCACCCAATGAACAATCAAAACACCAAAGCGTTAATTGATCACGTTAATATTACTCGGATCAATTTAATGTCGCGAAACTTGTCGCTTAATTTACAGCAACCACTTGAAGAAATAACATTAAATCATGACGATATAGGTTTAGAAATAGCTTTTTCGGCAATGTCGTTTAGTTTTCAAGAGCGGATTATTTATGAGTATCAGCTCGATAACGGGCAAAAAAGTTATACCCGTAACAACAGAGTGTTATTTCCAAAATTAAATCCGGGTAACTACCAATTAAAAGTGTGGGCTAAAGACCCATTAACCGGCGAATATACGTCGCCCGCTAGTTTAAAAATAAAAGTGAAATACCCACTATGGCGTGCCCCTTATTTTGTGGTGCTATATGCATTATTGCTAATTGCTTTAGTGGTTGCTTGGGTAATGCGCCGCAATAAAATACAGCGTATTTTATTGGCAGCTCACAAAGAAAGTAAAGAAAGCGAAGCGCGTTTAAAACTGGCACTAGAGGGCAGTGAATCCGGGGTTTGGGACTGGCAGTCAAGCAGCCTTAGTATTTATCAACCGCGGTTAATAAATGAATTAGGCTACAGCGTTGAATGCGTAAATTTAGATGACTATTTAGTAAAAATACACCCACAAGACAGACCTTTATTTAGATTGGAGTGGTTAGAGTTTTTATCTACAGATAAAGGATCTTTTAATTGTACCTACAGGCTTAGGCATGCAAAAGGGCATTGGCGCTGGTACAAAGATTTTGGCAAAGTAGTAGAGTGGCATAATAAATTACCGCAAAAAGTGGCCGGAACTTACACCAATATGACCCGTGAAATGGTGTTTGAAGAGCATGCTCGCTTATTCGCAGCAGCCTTTGAGCAAACTCGCGATTGGGTATTTATACTCGATAAAAACTTTAATATACGCGCCTCTAATAAATCCTTGCAAACTGCGTTTAACTTCCCAGCTGAGCCGCGATCTAGCCGAGTACTTAATTTAGGAATTTCGCGCAGCAGCCGCTTTGATTACTTGCGCATTATGCAAAAGCTCAATGTAGGGGAGCACTTTTCTTGCGAAGACACAGTAACATTGGTTAATAACGAGCAACGCCACGTGCTTGTTAAAATAAGTGCAGTTGCCGATAACGAACACAGACTAACCAGTTACGTTGTTATTTTAACCGATATTAATGCACAAAAATTAGCAGAAAATGAGCTGCATATACTCGCCAACTACGATCAGCTAACTAGCCTGCCAAATAGGGCATTATTTAATGACCGTGTAATACATGCCATTGAGCAAGCACAGCGCCATAACAGCAAGGTTGCTTTGCTGCATATTAATATTAAACGCTTTAAACACTTTAATGATTCGTTAGGGCGAGAAGTTGCCGATGAATTGATTAAAACAGTGGCTGAGCGATTAAAAAGTACCTTACGCCCCAGCGATAGCGTAGCTCGATTTGGTGGTGATGAATTTGTTGTGTTGGTTGAAGATATACAGCAAATAGAAGAGGTATTGCTCGTTTGCACTAAATTAATGGGCTGTGTTAATAAAAATATTGCCCTTAATGGTCAAATAATTAATATTAATTTAAGCATTGGTGTTGCCACATATCCAGGTGATGCGCAGCAATATAAAGATCTATTAAAAGCTGCCAATATTGCTTTATACCACGCTAAAGATAATTTAGAAGGGAGCTATAAGTTTTATAAGCAAGAGATGAATCAACGGGTGCAAAAAGCACTGCACCTAGAATCGCAGTTAACTAAAGCGTATCAAGAGCATGAATTTTGTAATTATTATCAACCTATTATAAGTGCTAATAGCCAAAAAACCGAAGGCTTTGAGGTATTGCTACGCTGGCCAAAAAATCAATTAGTGAACACTCAAGAGTTTTCGTTAGCGGCAGAGAGTATTGGTTTAATTACAAAAATAATGCTGCAAACATTGGGCCGTGCTTTAGAAGAGTTAGTGGCTTGGCGCAAAATTGCTCCCGAGTTATATTTGTCGATTAACTTATCGGCACTCGATTTTGAATTTGAACACTTGGTGCCTGAAATTAAAAAGGCATTAATTAAAGCAGCTATCCCTTCTAAGGCGATTGTATTTGAAATAACAGAATCAATATTAATGCGCGATTCAAAGCAGGCCTTATCGAGTATGGATATGTTAAAACAACTAGGTTGTAGGCTTTATATGGATGACTTTGGTACAGGTTACGCATCGTTAACTTATTTGAAGCGCTTTCCTATTGATGTATTAAAAATTGACCGTAGTTTTGTACAAGATATAGGGGTTGATTCTAATGATGAGGCAATTATCCAATCTACGCTTACTTTAGCCCACAGCTTAAATAAAGAATGTGTGGCAGAAGGCATTGAAAGTACCCATCAATTAGTATTTTTAAAAGCACTTGGTTGCGACTATTTTCAAGGTTATTTATTTAGTAAACCTGTGCCCACAAATGCAGTTATTCCTTTAATTACTCGCGATTGGAGCGACGTGTTTAAGCAAGATTAAAGGAAAGCCCTTAGTGTGCAGTTGCCAGCTAAAAGCTGACAACTACTTTTAACCTATTTATGGGCGCTTGCCACAGTTTCTACAAAACATGTGTTCGCTGCGCTCGTTAAGCTGAACTTTTATGGCTTTATTGGCCTCTAGTTTACTCAGCCCTAGTTTGTAACGCAGATCTTCAAGGTGACTGAGGTGCTCCTCGCTGAGAGTGCCGTTAGTGATCTGTTCATGTACTGCATTTTCGAATACTTGACGGCGTTTGCGTACTTGCTCTGAAAAGCTCGATGCAAGTAAACCGGTAGGCACTGCAACCATTCCCATACTCACTAGGGTTATTACCCCACCAAATAGTTTACCAATAGGTGTTATGGGTACTACGTCGCCGTAACCTACGGTAGTTAGCGTTGCCATAGCCCACCACATTGCCGCAGGGATAGAGCCAAATTTATCGGGCTGTATATCGTGTTCAAGCAAGTAAATACCACAAGAGGCTAAAATAAGCACCACGGCCATAATAAAAAATGCCGCTAAAAGTGTACTGCCTTCATCAATAAATGCTTGTAACAGCAACTGCATAGCACGCGAATAACGGGTTAACTTAAATACTCGCAGTAACCTTAAAACTCGTAAAAAGCGCAAATCTAGCATAAAGAAAAACATCAATAAGCTAGGTAATATAGCAATTAAATCAATTAATGCTAAAGGCGAAAAAATATAGTGCAAGCGTCGTTTGGTATTTGAGCCCTCAATAGCTGCATATTTAACTCTGTCTACACAGGTCCAAAGCCGTATTATGTATTCAATAGAAAATATAGTTATGGAAACAATTTCTAATAAGAAAAATTCTTCATGGTACTGTTTAGCAATACTCGATACAGACTCAAGGACAATGGCAACTACGTTGACCATTATGAGACAAACCAGCATTACATCAAGTATGTGCCCCGCGCGCTGATACTCTCCAGAGGCTTCAAAAGTGTGCGCAATTTTTTGTCTAAGTTTTCGTATATAGTTCATTTATAGTTTAAGTACCATATTTATACTGCCTTCTTCAAAGTCGCGGCTTATTTTAAAGCCCAATTTACGCGCAAGCTCAATCATGCCGGTATTCTCTGGTAAAGTAATCCCTTCAATAGATTTAACTCCTTGGCGCTTACAGTGCTCAATTGCGGCTGTCATTAATATACGACCTAGGCCAAGGCCTTGGCAGTCTGAGCGCACTACAACGGCAAATTCGGCCTGTAAATTATCAGGATCCATAATAACGCGCGATACGCCAAGAGTACGAGGCTGCCCTTGATATGTTTGAGATACAATAAAGGCCATTTCACGGTCGTAATCTATTTGCGTCATTTTAGCGAGTTGGTCGTGATTAAACTGCCTTAACTCCCCAAAAAATCGTTTATAGCGATCCTCTTTAGTTAAAGACTGATCGAACTGCTGATGTGCTTGCTCATCTTCTGGTTTAATTGGGCGCAGCGTCGCTTGGGTATTATTTTTTAACGTTACGGCCTCTACCAATTCAATCGGGTAGGGGCGAATAGATAAACGTTTACGATGCGTTTGCACTCGATAGCGGTTAATGGTCATGGTGGCGTCCAGCACTAAAAATTGCCCATTACTGGCTAATATAGGGTTGAGCTCTAAGGAACTAATGTCGGGCTGATCAATTACTAACTGCGAGATGCGAGTAAGCAGTGCGCAGAGCCGATATTTATCTACTTTTTCAGGTAGAATACGATCCTTTAGTACGCCTTTATCGTGCGCCGCGGCAATTAAGTATTTTGCTAGGTTCATATTTAGCGGTGGCAAAGCTACTGCTGCTTGTGCGTATTCAAGGCCGGTGCCTGCTTCTCCTAGTAAAATAACGGGACCAAAATTAGGCTCTGTTTTTATTGCTATTCGCAGCTCGTTGGCTCCGGCACGCGGCGCCATTTTTTGTAGCGAAAAACCATCAATAATGGCATCGGGATAAGTGTTCTTTATTCTTAATAACATCGAAAAAGCAGTTTGCTCTACTTCTTGAGCGTCATTTAAGTTAAGCACTACGCCACCCACTTCAGATTTTGAAGGAATGCTTGGGCTAATTAATTTTAGCGCCACCGGAAACCCTAACTCAATGGCTTGCTCTTTTGCTTCTGTTGGCGTGTAAGCCACTTCGGTTTGAATACACTCAATACCGTAATGACTTAAAATTTGGCTCGCTTGATGGGTCGGTAAATAACTTTGTCCTTCTTCTAAAAATTCATTTACTAAGGCTTTAGCTGCCGACTTATTAATTTTTGTATCTACGGTATTCGACTCAGGTGTTTGGGTTAAATGCTTTTGATTGCGTCGATAACTAACTAAGTGCATAAAGGCCCCAACAGCGCCCTCGGGAGTACGATAAGTTGGGATCGCGTTATTAGCGCAAACACGCCTAGCAGCATAGGCGGCATCTTCACCGGTAAAGTTAGTAATAACATACGGGCGCGCCATTTTTGGGAGTGCTTGTAAGGTTTTAACAATAATATTTGCATAGTCTTCGCTAGGTGCTAGCGCAGATGGAGTGTGAATAATCAGTAAGTTTTTTACTTCAGGAGCTTTAAGTAGAATTTCTAACGCCTGCTTATAGCGGCTCGGGGCTGAGTCACCAAAAATATCCACCGGGTTTGAGGCCTTCTCTGAGCGAGGAATTACTTTATTGAGTGCATCACATGTCTCGTCACTCAATTGCGTTAATTTACCTGAACTTTGTATTAGCTCATCTACTGCCATTACGCCAGGGCCGCCACCATTGGTTAAAATAGTGAGCTGCTCTACTTTTAATAATTTTGGGTGCATGGCTAATGTTTGCGTTGCAGCAAATAGCTCGCGTAAATCGTTTACCCTTAACATACCCGCGCGCTGAAATAGAGCATCGTATACCGCATCCGAGCTATGCGCTATTCCCGATTGAGCTTCAGCGGCAATAGCGCCCGCATGGGTCCTGCCCGTTTTAATTACAATTACGGGTTTGCTAAAAGCAGCCGCTCGAGCGGCTGAAATAAAGCTGCGACTGTCCTCAATGTTATCTATGTAGAGCAAAATAGCCGTAGTTTTAGCATCGCGACCTAAAAAGTCGAGCAATTCAGTAAATTTAATATCCAGACAATCGCCCATTGACACAAAGTAAGAAAAGCCAATTTCTTTATTTTTTGCCCAATCTAAAATGGTTGAGCACACTGCCGCCGATTGTGAAACGAAAGCGAGTTTGCCAGGGCTCGCTACGGTATGTGAAAAGCTGGCATTTAGGCCAATATGAGGAATTAATAACCCTAAAGAATTTGGGCCCAACAGCGTAACTTGATGGCTAAGTGCGCACTCTTTTAAAGTTTGTTTTTGTGCGTTACTTAAGCCGTCAGCAATGATGATGGCATTATGACAGCCCAGTTTTCCAAGTTGCTCAATAATAAGGTCTAAGGTGTTTTTATTGGTACAAATAACCGCGAGATCAGGTACTTTTGGTAGGGCATCAATACTAGGGTATGCCAGTACACCATGCACCGCAGTGTGGTTTGGTGTTACTGGCATAATTGGCCCTTTAAAACCACTTTGCAATAAGTTACGCATAACTACGTAGCCAGCGCGGGTTGGCGTGTTAGATGCCCCAATAACGGCTACTGAGCTTGGGTTAAAAAACTGACTGATACGCTTGAGACTCATGGCTTTTCCTATGCTGATTAATATTTGCTATCTGTAATTTCACAATGTACTCTGTTTATATTATATTTTCGAGCGTTTAGGGTTGTTTTAGGCGCTTAACAAGGGAGTTTTAATGAATAAAGTATCTAACTTTAATATTGTTATTGCGGCTATTTGTTTAAGTATAGGCCTAATTAGCTTAGGATTTATTTTAAAAGGTGCTGCGCTTGATATCAAAGGTATGGAACGTACCGTACAAGTAAAAGGATTGGCTGAGCAAGAAGTGCTGGCCGATACCGTGATCTGGCCACTACAATTTAGTGATGCCGACAATAACTTAGAAGCGTTAGTGAGTAGAGTTGAGGGTAAAAACGATGCAGTAATTGCATTTTTAAAGTTACACGGCTTTGATGATGAAGAAATTAGCACTGGCAGCCAATCAATTATAGATAAACAAGCTCGCGAATACGGCAGCGAAAATCAACAATTTAGATATATAGTGCGCTCTAATATTATTGTTTATTCAAATGCGCCCGACAAAGTAAAAAATGCCCTGAGCAAGGTAAGTCAGCTGGCTAAGCAAAATATTGCCATAGTGCAAGATAACTACGAAACCCGTGTGGAGTATATGTTCACTGGTTTAAACGACATTAAACCAGCAATGGTACAAGAGGCCACCGAAAAAGCCCGTGAAGTTGCGACTAAATTTGCCAAAGACTCAAATTCAAAATTAGGTAAAATAAAAACGGCTCGCCAAGGGCAATTTAGCATTAGTGATCGTGACTCTAATACGCCGCAAATCAAAAATATTCGCGTGGTTACGAGTGTGGAATATTATCTTTCTGACTAAGTAAATTAATCACTTGAGTTATTGAGCGCTGTAAATAGGCAGCGCTTAATAAAAGCGTGGTTTCGTTTACCGTATTGCTTTGTAATACATTTAATAATTGCTGTTTTGCTTGTGCATTTTGCTTTTGCTCCATTTCCATTAATGCGAGTAGCGCCGAAAACTCATGCTTTATTGGCGTAGTCGGTTTATTTGCATAAGCAATATAACAGGCAACTGGCGTTAACCCTTGCAGGTTAGGCTGTGCCAGCGCTTTGAATAAGTCATCGTTAGATTCAAATAACATTAACGAACGTACATAGTTAAACGGTAAATTATTTGCATCAGGGTGTTTAAATACAGTATGCAACACAGTGTTACCGGCCTCATTTTGCGCCAAAAAACCCTTGTTAACTTTAAGCGCAGGTGTAAAAAAGCTTAATGCGTCTAGGGTGCTTAGTTGGCTAATAAACGATGTTGGTAAAGGGTTACTGGTTAAAATACGGATTGCCACATTTTGCATAAAGTTATATTTAACACTCATTCGCTGCGCGCTTTGATACAAGTGCATTAATTGGCTTGCTTGCTGAGCAGGCGTTAACTGCTTAAAGTCGTTATCAAGCTCGTCGAGTTGATACTTAGCAAGGCGTGCGTTAAGTAATTGTATGCATAATTCCATGGCTTATCTCCTTAGTTTATTATTACCTACTCTAGCTTAAACAATTGGCTTATAAAACAAAAAAAGGCCGCATAAGCGACCTTCTATATTGTTACTGAGTTATAGCAAGTTAAGCTTGTTTACTTGCTATCCACTGATTAACAAAGTTTTCTAGTACGTTAAGTGGTACTGGGCCATTTTTAAGCACTACGTCGTGGAACTGGCGAATATCAAACTTATCACCTAGTTGCTGCTTTGCATTTTCACGCAGTTCTAAAATCTTCAGCATACCCACTTTATAAGCAGTTGCTTGCGATGGCATTACAATGTGACGCTCAACCATTTTAACCCCGTCAGAGGTCGCATTAGGCGTGTTATTTACGTAGTAATCAATACCTTGTTGGCGGTTCCACTGCATAGCGTGAATACCTGTATCAACCACTAAACGTGCTGCGCGCCATAATTCCATCGAAAGACGACCAAAGTCAGAATATGGGTCTTCGTATAAGCCCATTTCTTTTGGTACTAGCTCAGAGTATAAGCCCCAACCTTCAATATAAGCAGTGTAGCCACCAAATTTACGAAACTTAGGCACGCCTTCTAGCTCTTGCGAAATAGCAATTTGCATATGATGTCCCGGAATGCCTTCATGATAGGCTAGTGCTTCCATTTGGTAAGTAGGCATAGCTTCCATGTCGTAAAGGTTAGCGTAGTAAACACCTGGGCGAGAGCCATCTGGTGCCGGTTGTTGATAAAACGCTTTGCCAGCTGCTTTTTCACGAAATGCTTCAACGCGTTTTACAATCATATCGGCTTTTGGTTTTACAATAAATAACTCATCAAGACGCGACTTCATATTATTAATTAGGTCGGTTGCTTGGCTAATATATTGCTCTTTAGCGGCATCAGTATTTGGTAAATAAAACTGCTTGTCGGTTTTCATAAACTGCATGAAAGCAGCTAAATCGCCTTTAAAACCTACTTTATCTTTTATGGCGCGCATTTCGTCATGAATACGAGCCACTTCAGCAAGGCCAATAGCGTGTATTTCTTTTGCTGTTAGGTCTGTTGTAGTAGTGCGCTTTAACGCATTGTTATAAAACGCTTCGCCGTCAGGAAATTTCCATGCGCCGTCGCGGTTATCTGCGCGCTTTTCAAGTTGGGCTATGTAATTAATCAGTTTAGAGTAAGCCGGTTTAACAGCCGACTTTAAAGCATCTACTGCATCAGCGGTTAGGCTGTCTTTTTCGCTTTGACTGATCTCTAGTTTATTAACTTTACGTTTAAAGTCGCTAAGTAAAGTAGAGTCGTCGTCTTGCTCAAATGGAGCGCCTTTAATAATATTTTTGCTTGAGTCGATAACATGCGGGAATACAAACTTAGGGGCAATAATACCTTTTTCAGCACGTACTTCTAAATCAGTAATTAACTGATCAAATACTGCTGGCACACCGTTTAAGCGAGATATATACGCTTTAGCGTCTTTTACATCACTAATTGAGTGTTGATTAATTAAAAATGCAGCGATCATAGAATGAGTGCCGTACATTTGGTTTACCGGGTAACTGTGGTAACGCCATTTGAAGTCAGCAATTGAGTTTTCAAGATCTTGTTTTTTTAAGTCGTAACTTACTTTAGTTGCATCATCAAGCTGAGCACGATTAATGCTATTAAGCGTTACTAAGTCAGCTTTGGTTTGTGCAAAATCTTTTAATTTTTTAGCTTCGCTACCATCGTCCCACTTGTCGTAATCTTGCTTAATACCCATGTATGTTTGATACACAGGGCTGCTCATTACGTCGCGGTTAAAGGTATCTTCAAAAAAAGCATTCGCTTTGTCTATTTCATTTTGTACTGGTTGTGCTTGTACTGCTGGTGCTGTTGTTACTTGTTGTGTAGCTTGCTGGCAACCAGCAAGTAGTGCAACACTTACTGCAGCTGCAATAAAAGTAAATTTACGCATTATTTATCCTCTTGATGTTAGAAATTTATTATTATAATTTTGTAGAACCTAGCGTTAAACGAATAACTCTAGCAGATCATTTAAAAAGCGCTGACCTTTTAGTGTTACTTGCCAATGGCTATTAGTTTGTATTAATAAGCCCAATTTAATTGCCTGTTGTAGCGCGTGTTGTTGGCTTTGTAATGGTTGCTGTGTAAGCGCATTAAAGTTGTTAATAGGGCACGGCTCTACTAGACGAAAGCGGTTCATAAAAAACTCAAATGCTAAATCGTCTTGTTCAACCTGCCAGCTTTTAAACAAGTAAGGTTTGATCAGATCCATGTAACCACGCGGGTGCTTAACTTTTTCGGTGCGGGTTATTATGCCTGTATTTGCATCAGTTACCTTACCATGCGCGCCACAACCAATACCGATATAATCGCCAAAACGCCAATAATTTAAGTTGTGTTGGCATTGATAGCCAGGCTTTGCATAGCCTGATATTTCGTATTGCAGGTAACCTGCTTGCGCGAGTAACTCTTGGCCTTGCTCTTGAATGTCCCACAGCGTTTCGTCTTGTGGCAGGGTAGGCGGCTTAGAAGCAAATTGTGTATTGGGCTCAATAGTTAGCTGATACCAAGAAATATGCGGCGGGTTAAGGGCAATAATTTGCTTTAAATCACCCAGTGCATCATCGAGTGTTTGCCCAGGTAAGCCATGCATTAAATCAAGATTAAAGCTATTTAACCCCGCTTCTTTGGCTTGCTCTGCGGCGTAGTTTGCCTCGTCGCTGCCATGAATACGGCCAAGCGCTTTAAGCTTGTCGTTTTGCATGCTTTGCACACCAATAGAAATGCGGTTAATACCTGCTTTTACATAATCTTTAAAGCGGCCAGTTTCAACAGTGCCAGGGTTTGCTTCAAGAGTTATTTCGCAGTTATCTTCAAGCCCAATAAGGCTTTTAACTTCACTAAGTAGGCGTGTGTAAGCTACGCCAGTTAATAAGCTAGGTGTGCCACCACCAATAAAAATACTATGAATTTTACGCCCTTGGACTAAATGCAGGTCGGCTTTTAAATCATCAATTAAATGCTGCACATATTCAGCTTCAGGAATTTCACCTTTTTGTCCGTGGCTATTAAAGTCGCAATATGGGCATTTTTGCACGCACCAAGGAACGTGCACATATAAGCTTAGTGGTGGTAGGTTCACAGGCCGCCTTTTAGCTTAAGTTGCTGTAGTAAATTTTGTAATGCTTGACCGCGATGGCTAATGGCATTTTTTTGCTCTTTTGTCAGCTCGGCACTGGTGCAATTAAGCGTAGGTACAAAAAATACCGGGTCGTAGCCAAAGCCGCCTTCGCCATTTTGGGTTAGGGTTATTTCACCTTCCCAACTGGCACTACAAATAAGCGGAGTTGGGTCATTAGCGTGACGCATTAATACCAGTACACACCAAAAGCGTGCTGTTCTAATTGGGTTATTATCCAGCTCAAGTAGTAGCTTATCTATGTTATCTTGATCAGTTGCACCTGCTCCGGCAAAGCGCGCAGAGTACACACCTGGCGCACCATTTAAACCATCAACTTCTAATCCAGAGTCATCAGCAATAGCAGGCATACCGGTAATTTTGGCTGCATGGCGGGCTTTAATAATGGCATTTTCTACAAAAGTGGTACCGGTTTCGGCCACTTCACCTACGTTAAAGTCGCTTTGCGGCACAACATTAATATTGAGCGGGCTGAGCATGTTTGCAAGTTCATTTACTTTGCCAGGGTTGCCTGTGGCAAGTACTAAAGTTTTTATCATAAGTTATTTAATCTACGTAAAATTTTTGCTGAAACTGTAATTTTTGAAATTGTGAGTCTTGCTGTATTTCAATCTCAAAACGTAAAACTTCTTCGTTAGTGTAGTTAACTTGAGCAAGGTAATAAATTGCATCGCCTTCAATTACTTCTTTAAAGTTAAGCGTTTGTTTATTGCCAAGTAAATTTTTAGCTGTGCCTTTTAATACGGCCTTTTGCGCTGTGTTATCGGCATCGTTAGCTAATATAGATATATTAACAATCCCTTTGTAGCCGCTACGCTCAAGACCATAAGCTTGGGCTATTTTAGGTTGCACAAAGGTTGAAGGAAAAGCAATGTAATGTACTTGCCACTGACCTAGCTCTTTGTACTGTGCGCCGGAAACTTGCTCACTGTGAGCATTAAAGGTAAAAGCTAAACAGGTAATAAAAAACAATTTAATTAACCGTTGCATCATTAACTCCTAAAACATAAAAAAGAGGTCTAGTGACCTCTTTAGCTAAAATAAGTGCTTAAACTAATAAATCCATAAGCAGCATTTGTAAAAACTGTATACCAATAATAAGCACTAAAACCGATAAATCTAAGCCACCTAGCGGCGGTAGAATTTTACGAATAGGTTTTAACATAGGTTCAGTTAGCTGGTGGAATACCGCTTCTATTGGGTTATAGCCTTGGCTAACCCAGCTTAAAATAGCGCGAATAATAAGTACCCAAAAAACTAAATTTAAACCTTCTTTTAGTACGGTGATTAATGCTTGAATAAGTACAGGTTGTATAGCCCATGACTTATAAATAAGCCACATAAGCACGCTTATTTTGGCTGCGGCAACAAAAAATGCCAGCAATAGCGAGGCTAAATCAAGGCCTCCAAACCCAGGAATAATTTTACGCAGTGGCTTTACCGCGAACGAGGTGGCTTTAACCACAAATTGGCTCATTGGGTTGTAAAAGTCGGCTTTTGCCCACTGTAGCCAAAAACGCAGTAATACCACCATTAAAAATAAGTCAAACAGGGTACTGATTAAAAATTGCATGGCATTCATAATTTAACCTTCTTAAAGTTCTTGTTCCATTTGCTGTGCACGCGTAATACACGCATCCATAGCATCGGCAACGGTTTGGGTTAAGCCTTTATCTTTTAAATGCTCAACGGCTGCATGCGTAGTACCACCTTTAGATGTTACGTTTGAGCGTAACTGCGAAATGGTTATATCGGGTTGGCTGAGTGCCATTTCGGCAGCGCCAAGTGCTGTTTGTTGTACTAAGCGACGTGCATCTGCATCGTTAAAGCCCAGTGCTTTGGCCTTCTCTTCTATGGCTTCCATAAATAAGAAAAAATAAGCAGGCGATGAGCCTGTAACCGCAATAATATCGTTAATTTGCGATTCTTGTTCAACCCACACTACAATGCCAGTGCATTCAAAAACTTGTTGTACAAATTCGTGCTCGCTTGGCGTTTCGCCGGCGCCATATAAACCTGATACACCACGCCCAAGCAGCGAAGGTGTATTAGGCATGCAACGTATCATTTTAACGTCTTGGCCAAGCATTTCGCGCAAACGCTTTACGGTTAAACCAGCTGCTACCGAAATAAACAGTTTATCGCTAAAGTCGACACCTGACTCCTGAAACGATTTACATAAATCGCCCATCATTTGTGGTTTAACAGAAAGTACAATTACGTCAGCATCGCGCAGGGCTTCGTTATTGTCACTGGTGGTTTTTACCTTGAAATCGGCTGCTACTTTGGCCAGCTTTTCTTGGTTACGGTTTGTGGCAATAATATTGTTTGCATTAAACCCATTTTTTACCATGCCACCAATAATGGCGTAGCTCATATTACCTGTGCCTATAAATGCGATTGTTTTATCTGACATATATCTGTTATCACCTTTTAAGTTCGTGTGCCAAAAATGTCTGTGCCGATCCTCACCATGGTTGAGCCTGCACTAATTGCAGCTTCAACATCATTGCTCATCCCCATCGACAAAGTATCTACTTGAGGATATTGGGTCTGTAGTTTATCAAAGCAAGTTTGTAATTGCTTAAAATATTGAGTTTGCGTTGTAATATCATCGCTTTTAGCCGGAATAGCCATTAGTCCGCGTAAAGTTAATTGTTCACATTGGTTAATAAAACTGGCCAGTTCGGCTACTTCATTAAGCTGGCAACCCGACTTAGCCTCTTCATTACTAATATTTACTTGAATAAGTACATTAAGCGCGGCTTTATCGGCTGGTCGTTGGCTGTTTAAGCGTTTCGCTATTTTAATCCGATCAACACTTTGTACCCAAGCAAAATTGGCGGCCACTAATGCGCTTTTATTTGATTGAATAGGGCCAATGAAATGCCAAATGATATCGCTATATGCGTGTAGTTGCGCTATTTTATCTACAGCCTCTTGAACATAAGACTCACCAAATTGGCGTTGGCCATGCTTGTAGGCAGCAATAATATCGGCACTTGGTTTGGTTTTTGATACTGCAAGTAAGGTTATTTCGTTACTATTTCGTTGGGCGTTTTTTGCCGCTACTGCAATTCTAGCGTAGGCGGATGTGAGTCGTTCTGCTATTGTAACCATATATTTATCAGTTAGTTGTGGAGTCATAAATGGATATTACCGAATTATTGGCGTTTAGTGTGCAACACAAAGCATCCGATTTACATTTATCATCAGGGGTTTCACCTATGATACGCGTAGACGGCGATGTGCGGCGTATTAATATACCAGCACTAGGAGACAAAGATGTAAACAACCTAGTTTACGATATTATGAACGATAACCAGCGCAAGGACTACGAACAAAATCTCGAAGTGGATTTTTCATTTGAAGTGCCTAATTTAGCACGTTTTCGTGTTAATGCCTTTAATACTCATCGTGGCCCAGCCGCTGTATTTCGTACGATCCCCAGTGAAGTGCTCACACTAGATGATTTAGGTGCTCCCGATATTTTTAAAACCATTGCCGATAACCCTCGCGGCTTAGTATTAGTAACTGGCCCTACAGGGTCAGGTAAGTCGACAACATTAGCGGCTATGGTTGATTATATAAATCAAACAAAACATCACCATATTCTCACTATTGAAGATCCAATAGAGTTTGTCCACGATAACAAATTAAGTCTGATTAATCAGCGAGAAGTACATCGCGACACACATAGCTTTAAAAATGCGCTACGCAGTGCACTTCGTGAAGATCCAGATGTAATATTAGTTGGTGAATTACGTGATCTGGAAACCATTCGCCTGGCAATGACAGCAGCCGAAACTGGTCACTTAGTATTTGGCACTTTGCACACCACCTCTGCACCTAAAACCATTGACCGTATTATAGATGTATTCCCAGGTGAAGAAAAAGCCATGATCCGCTCTATGCTCTCGGAATCATTACGTGCGGTAATTTCGCAAACCCTGCTTAAAAAAATTGGCGGTGGGCGAGTAGCTGCTCACGAAATTATGCTTGCAGTACCTGCTATTCGTAACTTAATTCGTGAAGATAAAGTGGCGCAAATGTACTCGTCTATTCAAACTGGCGCTTCGCATGGAATGCAAACAATGGATCAATGTTTAACAAACTTAGTTAATCATGGCATTGTTACCAATATTGCAGCGCAAGCTAAAGCGCAAGACAAAACTCAGTTCGGTGGTTAAGGAATACTAATGGCTTTATCTTTAAATAACTTTTTACAAATAATGATAGATAAAAAAGGCTCTGATTTATTTGTTTCAAGCCAACTGCCTATCAGCGCTAAAATTAATGGTGAATTAACCCCGCTTGATGATGAGCCGCTCAGCGATGAGCAATCACTTGAGTTGGTTGAATCGGCAATGAGTGAAAAACAAAAAGCCGAGTTTCATACAACGAAAGAATGCAACTTTGCGATTGCCACTGACGAAGGACGTTTTCGTGTTTCGGCATTTTGGCAGCGCGATAAAGCGGGCATGGTTATTCGTCGTATTGTTACTAAAATACCTGAAATTGGCGAACTTGGGCTGCCGTCTACACTTACCGATGTGATTATGTCGAAACGTGGTTTAGTGCTATTTGTGGGGGGAACCGGTACGGGTAAGTCAACCTCACTTGCTGCACTTATTGGCTATAGAAACCGTAATCAGCGCGGACATATATTAACCATTGAAGACCCGATTGAGTTTGTACACGAACACCGTAAAAGTATTATTACTCAACGCGAAGTAGGGCTAGATACCGAAAGTTTTGAGTCAGCGCTTAAAAGCTCGTTACGCCAAGCACCCGACGTAATATTAATAGGCGAAATACGCTCACAAGAAACCATGGAGTATGCATTAAGCTTTGCAGAAACAGGGCACTTATGTGTGGCTACCTTGCATGCAAATAACGCTAACCAAGCGATAGATCGGATCATGCATTTAGTGCCAAAAGAAAAGCACGATAAGCTTAAGTACGATCTAGCATTAAATTTACGCGCTATTATTGCCCAGCAGCTGATCCCCACATCTGACGGGCAAGGTCGAGTTGCTGCTATTGAAATATTGCTTAATTCACCTATGGTTGCAGAGCTAATTAAAAATGGTGATATAGGCGGTATTAAAGAAACCATGGCTAAATCGAAAGAAATGGGCATGCAGACCTTTGATCAGGCCTTATTTGAGTTGTATAAACAGCAACGAATCAATTATGCAGATGCATTGCACCATGCCGATTCGGCGAACGATTTGCGCTTAATGATAAAGCTGCGCAACAATGAGCAGCAAGGGGCGGGCTTTTTACAAGGGGTCACTATTGATGGCCTTGATGATAAAGGCAATATTAGTTAAGTTAAAGAGAAGGCTTTGGGTATCAGCTTAAAAGCTCTGATATTCAAAGCCTAACACCTAATATTTTCACTCACCGTAACTTGTTTCAAAAAAGCTCTCTAAAATAATCACCGCAGACATGTTATCTACTTTGCCTTTGCCTAAGTTTTTATAACCGCCTTGCTCAAACAAGCGCGCTTTAGCATCGGCGGTGGTTAAGCGCTCATCTTGTGTTTCTACCGGTATGGCATAGTGATTGTGTAATCGATTAGCAAACTTTTTAGCTTTAAAAGTTACCTCTTGGGCGGTGCCATCCATATTTAGCGGTAAACCTACCACCATTAAATCGGGTTGCCATTCGTTTACTTGTACTGCTATGTCATCCCAATTAGGAATGCCATCTTGTGCTTTTACAGCTTTAAGGCTCGATGCGCTGCCAGTGAGCTCTTGACCTATAGCAATACCAATACTTTTGGTGCCAAAGTCAAAGCCCATTACAGTACGCTGGCCTTGCGGCTTGAAGTTTTTTTTTGTCATAAGTTTATCTTGTTAAGCATGACCAGCTTCAGGGCTGAGTTGACTTATATCAAAGCCCAGCATAGAAACTGCTTTTTCCCAGCGTTTTTCAACGGGGGTGTCAAAAATAATTTTCGGATCAGCTTTAATTATCAGCCAGCTATTATCCAATAGCTCTTGTTCTAATTGACCTTGCTCCCAGCCAGAGTAGCCCAAAGTAATAATAAATTGTTCAGGTGCTTGTGCTGTGGTTAACGAAGCGAGTACATCTTTAGAGGTGGTGATCATGATATCACTGCTGAGCGTTTGGCTCGCAGAGTAACCATGCTTTGGAGAGTGCAGTACAAAACCACGGTCGGTTTTAACCGGCCCGCCAGCATATACGCTAACTTGCGCTGCTTGCTGAGTTTTGTCGTTATCAATTTCTATTTTATCGAGTAACTCACCTACGGTAATATTAATAGGTTGGTTGATTACCAAGCCCATAGCCCCGTCTTCATTGTGCTCACAAATATAGGTAACAGCACGTTTAAAAAAAGGGTCTTGCATCGACGGCATTGCGATTAAAAAATGATTTTCTAATGACTGCATAGATTTCACCCTTTTTAGTTAATGAATTTTTAGTATGGCACATACCCATGTTTTTAAAACAAAATAAGCACTTTCATACGATTTAAAAATAATGAATACCTTAAACCTTACAATATGAAAGCGCTTTTAATAACGCTAACTTATTTAGCGAGTCGTTTTTCAATTGCGTCAAATAAAATACCCGTAATTGAAATATCGTACGCCGCTTCAATTTCTTTAACACAGGTTGGTGCGGTTACGTTAATTTCGGTTAATTTGTCGCCAATAATATCTAAGCCGACAAAAATTAGGCCTTTTTCTTTAAGTGTTGGTGCCACAGCTTGTGCAATTTTTAAATCGGATTCACTTAAAGGACGTGCTTCGCCGCGTCCACCTACGGCTAAGTTACCGCGTGTTTCTCCGTTTTGTGGAATACGCGCCAAGCAATATGGAATTACTTCGCCATCAACAACCAATACGCGCTTATCGCCTTGAGTGATCTCTGGAACATAATTTTGTACCATGGCAAAGCGACTGCCGTGCTCGGTTAATGTTTCACAAATTACACCAATGTTAGCATCGTCTGCTTTAACTCTAAAAATCGACGCGCCACCCATGCCATCAAGCGGTTTTAAAATAATGTCTTTATGCTGGGCTAAAAACTCACGAATTTGCTTTTGGCTGCGCGTTACTAAAGTGTCGGGCGTGTATTCGCTAAACCAAGCTGTAAACAGCTTTTCGTTTGCGTCGCGCAGGCTTTGTGGCTTGTTAACTATGAGTGTACCTGCTTGTTCGGCACGCTCTAAAATATAAGTTGCGTATATGTATTCGGTATCAAAAGGGGGATCTTTACGCATTAAAATAACGTCTAAATCGCCAAGTGCAATAGTGGTTTTTTGCTCAAGCTGGTACCAATTGTTTGGATCGTCAAAAACCTGTGCTTTTGCAGCTGTAGCATATGCCTGACCTTGGCGTAGTGAAAGATCATCCATTTCCATATAGTAAATTTCATAGCCACGTGCTTGCGCTTGCATCATCATTGCAAAACCAGTGTCTTTTTTAATATTAAATCCGCTAATAGGATCTGAAATAATGCCTAACTTAATTGCCATGCGCTGTGCCTTAATATGAATATTAATATATATATGTGGGTACTTTTAGTTATTTCAATTAGCTAAGTCGCCAAACTGCAGCTGTAATGCACTTAAAACAGTTAATGCTGCTGTTTCGGTGCGTAATACGCGCGGGCCTAAGCGAATATCTACAAAGTTTTGTTGCTTTGTTTGCGCCATTTCCTCATCAGTAAAGCCGCCTTCAGGGCCAACTAAAAAGCGTACGCCATCTTTTGGGACGGTAATTGTTTTGATACTGTGCTCGGCACGTGGATGCAAAGTGAGCTTAATTGCTGCACTTTGCTGTGCAAGCCATTGCTTTAGATCTACCGGCGGATGAACAACAGGTACAAAATTACGCCCAGATTGCTCTGCGGCGGCTATGGCTATTTTTTGCCATTGTTGGTGTTTTTTATCAAGTCGATCGCCCATTAATTTAACGCCGCAACGCTGACTAAAAATAGGGGTGATTTCGGTAATGCCCAGTTCCACCGATTTTTGAATGGTAAAATCCATTTTATCGCCACGCGATACGCATTGGCCTAAGTGAATTTTTAAGGGCGACTCTACATCATGAGTATTTAGCTGTTGTGGCATAACCACGACATTTTTTTTAGTCACCTCAATAATTTCACTAAGGTATTCACCGCCTTCACCATTAAAAATAGACACGTGCTCGCCTACTTTCATTCGCAATACTCGGCCAATATGCCCTGCAGCGTCGTCATCTAATGTAACGGGAGTGTTTAAGGCAATACTCGATGCCTGATAAATATGAGGAACTCGCATGTGGTGTCACTTATTGGTTAGTGCATAAAAGTTATATGCCGCTATGGTAAGTAAGCTGTGAGCTAGGTGCAATTATTTATTTTTATTAAATTGCTCATCAGTCTCTATTTGGTTTAGTGACGCTTGTGCTATATCGGTATGGCACGATAAGTGATTTGAATGCCCTGGGTCTGTTACTGGGCTAAACGAAAAGCCATTTTCGTCTTGGCTAACTAAAAAGCGACTTTTGTGTAGTGAGTTATAAATAAAGCGCTGTTTATCATCGCCAAGTAAGTAATCAACACGGTTAAATAATACGCCTTTAATTTTATGATGATCATGCAAGTAGGTAGCGAGCTCTGATACACTAATTTCATTTTCAAAGTCGCAATAGCAGTAATCTTTTATAAGTTCATCAAACATCATTTTTACTAACTGCCGGGTGTGGCTACCAGCTGCTATTAACCCGCTGGGTGATTGGCTCTGAGCATGATTAAAAGAGTACTCAGCAAATGCTCTGCTAAACTCATTATCTATATCAACTAACAGATAATTGGTTACATCAAATAGCATAAGGCCCCATTACACTTAAGCAAAGTGTTCACAAGCTGATTAAATATTATATTTAATCAGCTTGGTGTTAAATTGAAAACATACTAATAAGCAAATAACCTACAGCACAAAAAACCGCAAATTCGATACAAGCAATACCAATATTATCTTGATGATCAATTTCCAGCGAAGTATCGATATTTGGTAACGAAATCTTTTTTATTACATAAGTTAAACTGTAAAGTAGCACCCACATTACACCGCAATGCATCACGAGTGTAAATAAATTTTCGACCATCTTACCATTTTGAAACGCTGCGCTGGACAAACCAGCATACGCGGCCAGCGATAAACCAATTGATTTACCCGCGTAACGAATACCAATAGAGGTATTTTCAAGGCCAAAGTTACTTTGTAGTGATGCGCCTTGGTTAGCTTTGGCAAAGTGGTATTCACGTATTTTACTATCAAAAGCAAACATACCTTGTAGTACAAAAAAACTTACAAAGGCAATGAGTAAACTGCTAAAACCTTGAGTGTGAGTCCAAGTGTAAAGCCCTAAAGTAATAATACAGTTTGCAATTAACATACCTGAGTCGACCAGTGCGGCGCAGACATTTTGTTTTAAAATAGCGGCTTCTTCATTAAAGCGATGCAAAATCCATTTGCGATGAATTAAGTGACCTACTTTAATAAATAAAAATAATAAAACGATTAAAAAGATCACTTTTAATGGGTTCGATTGCGCTGTGCTTATGCTTATTTCATCAAATAAAAATGCTACTGAGGCAATCACCACCGATATTTCTGAGGCAAAACTAATCCCCATTGCAAAGTTATCATGCTGCGCTAACTCATCTTTAAGCGCTTGTTTTGCTTTTAGTTGAGTGGTTATTCTTAAGCTCATTATGATCACGCAAATAACAATAAAACTAATAGCAATCGCAAGTAAACTAGTGTTAGATAATGACAAATATGACATGGTTTTCCTAAGTAGTATTTACCTTAATAGGTTTTTAATCATTCTAGTACGGTTATTGATGATATAAAAGAGAGTATTGATGAGTAACGTAAAGCAACTTCCCATTCAATTACAAAAACTTGGCGAAACACGCTTCGAACAGCTTTATCCACAACAAAAGCAAGAATTAGCGCTGGTACGGTTATTAGCCTTGAGTGACTTTGCATGGCGCTGTTTAACATCGCAACCTGAGCTAAAAAACTGGTTATTATGTAACACCGAAATTAAAAATAGGGTGATTGCAGCTCCTTTTATTGACTTAGACCTAAATAATATTGATGAGCGCGATTGCCATAAATTACTGCGGCAATACCGAGAAAAGTACTGGCTTAAAGTGGCTTTTTTAGATTTATGTTGCGACAACCCAATTGCCGATAGTATCAAGTATGTAAGCCAATTAGCAGATAACCTAATAGAAAGTGCAAATCAGTGGGCTTATACACAGGTGGCAAAAACCAATGGTGAGCCTTTAAATGAACAAGGTCAGCCATTGCCTTTAATGGTGTTAGGAATGGGTAAGCTTGGCGGACAAGAGCTAAATTACTCATCAGATATAGATCTTATTTTTGCCTATCCTCGCAATATTAAAACCCAAGGCGGGCGTCGCTCGCTCGAAGCCCAAGTGTTTTATACCAAAGTGGCGCAAAAGTTAATAACCGCACTTAATCAAGTGACCGTTGACGGCCAAGTATTTAGAGTAGATATGCGACTGCGACCTTTTGGTGAAAGTGGCCCGTTAGTTATGAGCTTTAATGCAATTGAAGATTATTACCAAGAGCAAGGCCGTGATTGGGAACGTTATGCCATGTTAAAAGGGCGCTTAATTGGCACGCCTAACATTTATTTTTGCGAGTTTAACCAGCTATTAAAGCCGTTTGTATATAGACGCTATATTGACTTTTCGGTGATTGAGTCGCTGCGAAAAATGAAGTTGATGATTGCTCAAGAAGTACGTCGTAAGCGCCTAACCAACAATATAAAACTAGGCGCAGGCGGAATACGAGAAGTTGAATTTATTGTACAAGCACTACAAATGGTACGTGGTGGGCGAGAGGCTAATTTGCAAACTCAATCATTATTACACGCCCTTAAAGAGCTTAGCTTAAGCCAAGTAATTGATGAGCTTGAAGCAAAAGATCTGCAAAAAAACTACTTATACCTGCGTAAAGTAGAGCAGTACCTACAAATATTTGATGACCAACAAACGCAAACCCTCCCGGATGAGGAGCTAAATCAGCAACGTTTAAACTATTTACTCAATCAGCCCGACTTTAGCGCTACGTTAAGCTATTTAGAGCATGTAATGGGGCAAATTCATAATGAGTTTAATCATGTAATAGGGGAGGAAACCGAGCCGCTAGATACTTGCGAAGGCGCATTTATTAGTACTTGGGATCATGGTGATGTGAGTTTTTTAAATGATCCCAGGGAAGATTGGCAAACACCACTACACGACTTTAAACAACGTATATCTAAAGCAAAAGTGGGTAATCGAGGGCGTAATATTCTTGATAAATTAATGCCGGTTTTACTCAAACAAATGAACGACTTTAATGCCACTGCCGAAACATTTAATGTTATTTGCCAAATACTCAATAAAATAATTTCGCGTACCGCCTATTTAGAGCTGTTATACGAAAACCCAGGTGCCTTAAAGCAGTTAGTATTATTGTGTTGTTATAGTAAATGGATAGGTGAGCATATTTCGCTTTACCCTATTTTGCTTGATGAGCTAATAGACCCCGCAGTACTTTATAAGCCAACACCTTTAAGCGCCTATAAAGACGAAATTAGGCAATATTTTTTACGTATTGAGCCCGACGACTTAGAAATGCAAATGGAGGCGTTACGGCAGTTTAAACAAACGCATCAGTTACGAATTGCCGCTGCCGATGCCACCGATGTTATGGATGTAATGAAGGTGAGCGATCATTTAACGGCACTGGCGGAGGCTATTGTCGATCAGGCCGTTAATATTGCATGGCACAATTGTGTAAAACGCTTTGGTATGCCACCTAGTACTAACGACGAAAGCAAAGGTTTTGCGGTTATTGCCTATGGTAAAACCGGTGGCTTTGAAGTGGGTTATGACTCTGATTTAGATTTAGTCTTTGTACATAACCACGATGGCAGCAGCCAAACTAATGGTGTAAAGCCAATAGATTCAAGGCAATTTTATTTAAAATTGGCGCAACGTTTAATGCATTTATTTAATACCCGAACCGCTTCGGGGATTTTATATGAGCTTGATACACGACTACGCCCTGAAGGCGCATCGGGGTTACTGGCAATTAACCTAGAGAGCTTTAATCATTACCAACAAACACAGGCATGGACGTGGGAGCATCAAGCGCTAGTGCGAGCTAGGCTGATTTTAGGGCAAGCTGAATTTGTTGAGCGTTTTGCGCAAATTCGTAAAAATATACTGTGTCAGCCGCGCGATAAAAAAGTGCTCAAAGACGATGTAATAAAAATGCGTGAAAAAATGCGTGAACATTTAGCAACAGGAAATGAGCAGCAATTTGATTTAAAGCAAGATGTTGGCGCAATGACAGATATTGAATTTATTACTCAGTACTTAGTGCTAAATTATGCGCAACAATTTGAAGAGCTATGTGTGTATTCCGATAACGTCAGAATTTTAACTGATGCTGCAAAGCTTGGCTGCATTACCAAGGCGCAAAAGCAGCAATTAATTCAGGCGTATATTAATTACCGTTCGCGCTATCATGTGTTGAGTTTAGATCAGCAAGGGCGCCGCGCAGAGCGTGCACAATTTAGTGATGACATTAAAAATGTAACTGCAATCTGGCAAACTGTGTTTGAATTAAGTTAACTTGAACTTTGGTTAAGCGCGCGTCACTTTGATACTCAGATGAGTATCAAAGTGCTAATTATTAAGTTCAAGCTTTAAGTTGTAAGCAGTTAGTGCGAACAAATTCAGAAGGTAGTTCAGTAATTACGGCCGCGCGCTGTTTATGACATAAGTAAGTGTATACTTCGTTTTCAAAGTCGTCGTTAATTGCACGCCCTACTTGATACAAGGTAGAAGTGAAATTGCTATCGACTCTAAAATGATCTTTAACGACGTAATCTTTACTTAAATACCAATATAACTCTATGCCTTCATTACTGGCATATTGCGATAACGCCTTTTTTAGTGTTGACCCGTTTTCAAAGCGTCGAGGCTCAATTTTACCTGTCCAGGTTTTTGGAATCGGTTCAATAATACGCATGCGCTCAGCTAAAACACGCTCAAGAGTTTGTTCTGGCTTTTTAAGCTGCAATACAAACTTACCTTGCTCGTTGCTCACTTTATTACGAATTGAAGAGTAAAACCGACTTAATCCTTGCGCCGCTGCATTGTTTGATTCTTTAAAATCAAATACTGGACCATCACCTAATAAAAAGTAGACTGCGAGAATTATTAGCCCCGCAGCCAGTGATAAATGTTTAATCCAGAACCACATAGTTGGTACTCATTTTTATTTTTATTATCTATTGTTATACCATTACTTTTAATAAAAAGAAGTGCTATTTTCATCGGGGCGTGTTTTAAAACGGCGGTGTAGCCACATATATTGCTCAGGAGCGGCATTAATTGCTTGTTCTATACGTTGGTTAACACGAGTGACATCGGCTTTCTTGTCGCCACTGGGGAAGTTTTCAAGTTCAGGTAATACTTCTAAGTGGTATTTACCGTGTTCGTCGCGACGGCTAACTAAACTAACTGTTTCACAGTGTTTACTGGCTGCAAACATTAGCGTTCCTGTGGTTGTTGCTGTGTCTGGTACGGCAAAAAATGGCACAAATTCACAATGCTTACGACCATAATCTTGATCAGGTAAGTAGTAACATATTTTTTTGTTTTTAAGTGCTTTTAATAAACCTTTTACGTCTTTTCGGCCAATTAAATATTCGTTAGAGCGCAAGCGACCATTGGTAGTAAAGTATTCCATAAGCGGATTGTTGTGCGGGCGATAAAAACCTAAGCCTTGGTATTTTAATCCCATTACACGGCTCGCCATTTCAAGATGCAAAATATGCGGAACTAGCATTAACACGCCTTTGCCCGACGCTTGAATGCGCTCAAAGTGCTCAAGCCCTTTAATTGAACCGTAAGCTTTTTGTACTCGCCACTTTGGCCACCACCATGCCATACCGGTTTCGACCATGGCCATTCCGGTATTTTCCATGTTTTTTAATACTAATGCTTGTTGGTCTGCTTCGCTCATATCTGGGAAGCAGTGTCTTATATTTACCTCAGCAATATGGCGGCGTCGCTTCATATATTTATGCACTAATCGGCCAAGCTGCTTGCCCATTGCTAGTTGTAGCTTTTGTGGTAGCCACGAAATTAAATATAAAAAGAAAACACCCACCCAAGTTAACCAGTAACGAGGACCCAAAAAAGATATTTTAAAAGGAGATGAGGTAACCACAAAAAAATTCTCTAATAATAAAAACGCTAGTTTAACGCTAAGCGCTATAAAACACAAAAAGCCAGCAAAATGCTGGCCTTTAATTAAAACCGTCAACCTATTTCAGGACGGGACACTAAGTTGTGTTAAATTGCGTTTAAACCTTTATTAATCGCCATTAAGTCAGCATTTGTAAGTGTTCCTGTTGCTTGTTTTAAACGCAGCGTAGATACCACGTAGCGATAGCGAACATTGGCAAGGTTACGTTTTGCATTGTACAAGTTTTGTGTGCTAACAAGTACATCAACAATAGTACGAGTACCTACTTCAAAACCTGCTTCAGTTGCTTTAAGTGCACTCTCGGCAGATATAACCGCTTGCTCTAGCGCTCTAAAGGTCGCTATATCTGAAACCACTTGATTATAAGAAGTAATAACTGTGCGTGTAACTGCGCGATAGTTAGTTTCGTAATCTTGGCTTGCAGCGACGTAAAATGCACGTGCTTGATTAGTTGCAGCAACCGTGGCACCACCTGAGTAAAGAGGCACACTAAAGTTAATACCTATAGTGGTCGAATCGGCACGAGGTTGGTTATCAAAACTTGCACCGTTTGTGTCGCGATTGGTTAAAGAATCACCGTAACGCGCATCAAGTGTTAATTTTGGGTAGTGGCCTGCTTTCGCTAGCTCAATTTGATCTTTAGCTATATCAACTGTGACTTTTGCTACTTGTAAATTTAAGTTCTTTTCTTCAGCCACTTTAACTAAGTCGCTAGAGGGTTTATTTGGCTTTACAGTTGAAAATGTTTCGGTATTTAAAACGTCAAGTTTTGCGTGGTACTTACCTGTTATTTCGCGCAGTAGTTCACGTGCTGTTTCTACGGCATTACCGGCAACAATTTCTTGTGCTACTGAGTTATCAAACTGAGCTTGCGCTTCGTGTACGTCGGTAATAGCAGTTAGGCCTACCGCGTAGCGTTGCTTTGTTTGCTCTAATTGGCGTTCAATAGCGCGCTTTTCAGCTTTAACAAATTCAAGGCTATCGATAGCACTTAATACATTAAAGTAACCATCGGCAACACGTACTATTAAATCTTGCTTAGCAAAATCGTACTGTGCACTGGCTTGTAAAGCTTGTTTATCAGCAATACCTAGGTTATTCCATGCGCCTAAATCAAACAGTGTTTGGCTTAAGCTAACACCACGAGTGAATTGGTCAGTATCGCTTTCTAGTTTAACTTGGTTGAAGGTACTTTCATCAACTTGAAAAGAGGTAGAGTCACTTTTTTCGTAGCCTAAGCTTAAACCTATTTGAGGTAATAATGCGCTCATCGCACGATCACTTTGATAAGATTGTGCATCCGCTTGGGCTTTTGCCTTTAACACGGTAGGATCGTTTGCTGTCGCAATTTCAAAAACTTGTAGTAAATCTTCAGCGTGAGCAGCTGTAGCGCCAATTGCGCATGATAAACTAACCAGCGCCGCAAGGATGTTCTTTTTCATGTGTGGTTCGGTCCTTAGACAAATTTTATACTATTGGGCATGTTAACCTGTTTTGGCTCATAACTAAAAAAAAAATGAGTAAAACAATGTTTGTAAGTGTAACAGAATATATTAATCCACTTTAGTTTATTAAAATAAGTAAGAGGTAGTTATATGACCAATAAAAAGTTGATCGAATTTACTCACCAAGATGTGAGGTTAAAACCTATTACTAACCTTTACGATGGTTTTTTTAAAATTAACTTATATCAATTTGAACATGCATTATTTGCCGGTGGCGAGTCGCAACTCATTAGCCGTGAAATTTTAGAACGCGGCGATGCTATTGCCGTGCTGCCTTACGACCCTGTAACCGATACAGTGTTATTAATAGAGCAAATACGCATTGGTGCAATAAAAAGCAAACATTCGCCATGGCTGTTAGAATGTATTGCAGGTATGACCGATGGCAGTGAGGATTATGCAGCGGTAGTAAAAAAAGAAGCCTATGAAGAAGCCGGACTTAATTTAACCGAGCTCGAGTTTATGCTTTCGTATCTTTCAAGCCCAGGAGGCACTACTGAGCGGTTACATTTATATTTAGCCCGCGCCGATTTAAGCCAAGTAAACAGCGGAGTTTACGGTTTAGAAACGGAAGGGGAGGATATTAAAACCCATATATTAACGCTAGATGATGCACTGGCACGGCTTAATAGTGGGGAAATAGACAATGCTGCAACGGTTATTTGTTTGCAATGGTTAGCGCTCAATCGTGATGGTATGATCAACAAGTGGGCATAAATTTTATACATAAATAGTAATTTATAAATTGTAATGGCGGTACTTTGACAGCACTTTTAGCAACCGAAAGATATATTCAAAACCTTCCAAAGTATTTAACACTTTGCGAGCATAATTACGTGCGGCTTTTAAAGTTATTACCAAGCGAGCAAATTAAACAAAGTATTCGCGAGGTAAAGTTGGGTAACAGTGAGTTTGCTGTAAAAATAGATGACATGGCTAAATACACTATGGATGTGTCAATTAAACAGCTATCAGGAATGGTAAAAGGCATTACCCCATTATACTTAACCGTTAGGCTTTATAATGATGCGAAAGTGGCCGAAATTATTCATCACGACTATCATCAGCGCATAAAACCTTCTTACGGTTATCCTAATCCTAAAATGCATCAAAAAGATGAAAAATATCAGCTTAACGCCTTTTTATATGATTGGCTGGTGGCGTGTGTTGAGCATGGCCAAGCCACGCTAAATTGGGATGTAAATAATGGCTTGGTTTGATGATACTTATACTTTTAATAAGCCATCTTTACGTATTGCTCATGTTACAGATTGCCATTTATTTGCCGATAGAAATGCTGAGTACTTTGGGGTAAATACAGCCACATATTTTCAACAAGCGCTTGAACATATGGCGTTACAACAACTAGATGCAGTGGTATTTGGCGGTGATTTAACACAAGATCATAGTGTGGAATCTTACTTATTATTTAGTGAGCTTATAAGCAACAGTACACTTACTTGCCCAGTATTTTGGCTACCAGGTAATCATGACGAAATTGCCTTGCTTGAGCAAATCAGTGGTGGACAAATAAAAGCGGCAAAACGCTTAGTGGCTAATAACCTAACTAATAACGCAAGCACTGATATTGAGCTATTACTTATTAACTCCAAAGGGCTCACTCCAGCCGGTTGGGTGACAAGTGAGCATTTAAATGAAATATCCGATTGTTTAGCGCAGCCAGTTAGCAAGCAACTGGTATTTTGCCATCATAATCCGTTGCCAATAAACGGTTATTTAGATAAACATATGCTCGAAAATGGCCCACAACTATTAAATACATTGGTTAATAATGGCAATGTTGCTGCGCTTATTCATGGTCATGTGCATAATGATTATACGCAATGTTTTAGAGAGCTTGATATTTACGCTACGCCGGCAAGCTCAGTGCAATTTACTAAGCACAGTAAAGCGTGGCAACAGCAAAATAATGGCCCAGCTTATAGAATGCTTTATATAAACTCATCGCAAGGGCAAGTGCATATAAATACGGACGTGATATGGTTAAGCGCGTAATTTATATTCACGGTTTTAATAGTTCTGAAAAATCATATAAAGCTGTGCGCTTTGGTGAGCTTATGGCACACTATGATGTTGACTATTATGTACCACGTTTAAACCACGAACCTCTGCAAGCTATTATCGAGTTAGAGCAGTTAATCACACCTAATACCGCGTTATTGGGTAGTTCATTAGGCGGTTTTTTTGCCACCTATTTATCGCAGCGTTATCATATTCCTGCGGTGGTTATTAACCCAGCGGTAGCACCGGGCAATTTATTACAGCCTTTACTTGGGGCAAATTATAATCCGTATCAAGATTATAATTATGAACTAAATAACCGTCATATAGATGCTTTAAAAGTATTAACATTGAGCGAGTTAAAGCACCCTGAGTTGTTGTACTTGTTGCAACAAACGGGTGATGAAGTGTTAAATTTTCAACACGCAGTAAATTATTATTCACACTGTAAGCAATTAATAGAATTTGGTGGTGATCACAGCTTTATTGGCTTTGAGCGCACTATTGCAAGCATTGTCGATTTTCTTAAATTAAATAAAACTAGTTAGCGCATATAAAGATAAAAATTATGAGTCAGCAAAATTATAACGCCGAAGCTATTGAAGTACTCAATGGGTTAGATCCGGTAAAACGCCGCCCCGGTATGTATACAGATACCTCGCGGCCAAATCATTTAGGCCAAGAAGTTATCGATAATAGTGTCGATGAAGCAATGGCCGGCCATGCCACTCGAATAGATGTGATCTTACACGAAGATAACTCGCTCGAAGTGAGTGACGATGGCCGTGGTATGCCTATTGATATTCACCCAGAGGAAGGTATTCCCGGGGTTGAGCTAATATTTACCAAACTGCATGCTGGTGGTAAGTTTTCTAACAAAAACTATCAGTTTTCGGGTGGTTTACACGGCGTTGGTATTTCGGTTGTAAATGCGCTATCAACCCGCGTAGAAGTGACCGTTAGACGAGATGCCCAGCAATACAGAATGGCATTTGAAAATGGCGAAAAAGTTGAAGACTTAAGCGTAATTGGCGTGGTGGGTAAGCGCAATACCGGTACCACAGTACGTTTTTGGCCAGACGTTAGTTACTTTGATTCGCCTAACTATTCAATCACTAAACTAAATCACTTATTAAAAGCTAAAGCCGTGTTATGCCCAGGCTTACGCATTAAGTTTGTTAATAAGCAAACTAAAGAAACCCAAGAATGGTTTTACGAAACGGGTTTAAAAGATTACTTAATTGAAGCCATTAAAGGCTACGAAACATTACCAGATGTGCCCTTTGTAGGTGAGTTTTCAAGCTCAATTGAAGGTGCAGACTGGGCATTGATTTGGCTACCTGAAGGGGGCGAGTCAATAGCTGAAAGTTACGTAAACTTAATACCTACCGCACAAGGCGGTACTCATGTAAACGGTTTACGCCAAGGTTTACTTGAGGCAATGCGTGAGTTTTGTGAGTTTAGAAATTTATTACCACGAGGTGTAAAACTCACCCCAGATGATATTTGGGAGCGTTGTAGCTATGTGCTTTCTGTTAAAATGCAAGATCCGCAGTTTGCCGGTCAAACTAAAGAAAAGTTATCGTCGCGCTCATGTGCGGCATTTGTATCGGGCGTAGTAAAAGACTCCTTTAGTTTATGGCTAAACGAGCATACCGATATTGCAGAGCAACTCTCTGAATTGTGTATTTCTAATGCGCAGCGACGTTTACGTGCTGCTAAAAAAGTGATCCGTAAACGCGTAACCGCAGGGCCTGCACTTCCGGGCAAATTAACCGATTGTAGTGCCGCAGATAACGATCGCACCGAGCTATTTTTAGTGGAAGGTGACTCGGCAGGTGGCTCGGCTAAGCAAGCGCGAGACCGTGAGTTTCAAGCAATAATGCCGCTGCGTGGTAAAATATTAAATACCTGGGAAGTTGATTCGGGGCAAATATTAGCATCGCAAGAGGTGCACGATATTTCGGTGGCATTAGGTATAGACCCAGATTCAGACGATTTAACAGCGCTGCGCTATAATAAAATATGTATATTAGCCGATGCTGACTCGGATGGGTTACACATAGCTACCCTATTGTGCGCCTTATTTGTGCGCCACTTTAAGCCACTAGTAAAAGCAGGGCATGTGTATGTTGCTATGCCACCACTTTTTAGAATCGATATTGGTAAAGATGTTTATTACGCACTAGATGAAGACGAAAAAACCGGTATTTTAGCGCGCATTGAAGCTGAGAAAAAACGCGGTAAAGTAAACGTACAGCGATTTAAAGGCTTGGGTGAAATGAACCCGTTGCAACTGCGTGAAACTACTATGGATCCAAATACCCGGCGTTTAGTGCAACTCACCTTGGATGAAGAAGAATTAACCATGGAAATGATGGATATGTTACTGGCTAAAAAACGCTCTGCAGATAGGCGTCAATGGCTAGAGGATCACGGTAACAAGGCACAAGTTTAATTAGCGTCTGCGTTTAAATAAACAAGGAGAATATATGAATACGGTACTAAAAATAGTGCTATTACTAGGTTTAACTAGCAATACCGTAATGGCTAAAAATATATTAGATAAACTCACGGTAGCCCCGGGGTTTGAGCTTAGCTTATTTGCCAGTGATGTTGAAAATGCACGGCAAGTTGTAGTATCAAAAAAAGGCATAGTATATGTTGGCTCGCGCAAAGCAGGCAATGTATATGCACTTATTGATCATAACAGCGATGGCGTAGCAGATAAAAAAATGCTGGTTGCAGAGGGCTTAAATATGCCTTCAGGTTTAGCAATGAAAGATGGCGATTTATATGTTGGTGAAGTACACCGCATCATTCGTTTTAAAAATATTGATACGCAATTAAAAAACCCACAGTTTGAGGTGCTTTACGATGCGCTGCCATCAGAGCGCCATCATGGTTGGAAATTTTTACGCTTTGCCCCAACTGGCGAGCTAATAATTCCGGTTGGTGTACCTTGTAATATTTGCGCTGAAGACGAGCGTTTTGGCCGTATTTTTGCGTTAAACGTAGAAACCAAGCAAATTACTACACTGGCGCAAGGCGTACGTAACTCAGTAGGGTTTGACTTTCACCCTAGCACACAAGCGTTATGGTTTAGCGACAATGGTCGCGACATGATGGGGGATGACATTCCGCCAGATGAGTTAAATAGAGTCACTAAAGAGGGCGAGCATTTTGGTTTTCCGTATGTTCACGCAGGCGCGATTATTGACCCTGAATTTGGAAAAGGTAAAAAAATTGCCGACTATACTTCACCTGCACTAGCCTTACCGGCGCATGTAGCGCCTTTGGGTATTCATTTTTATAACGGTAAGCAATTTCCAGCAAGCTATAAGCAGCAGTTATTTGTTGCTGAACATGGCTCGTGGAACCGTTCTAAAAAGTCAGGTTATAAAGTGGCATTAGCGAGCATTGAGCAAGGCCGTGTAACTAAATATACGCCATTTATTACAGGCTTTATGCAAGACGAAACAACATATGGACGCCCTGTTGCATTTGCAGAATTAGGTGACGGCAGTCTATTGGTAAGCGATGATTACGCCAATGTGATCTACCGTGTAAGCTATAAGAAAAACTAGGTAAGCTTTAATGAGTGATACAGATACCTTGCTAATGCAAGGAATTGAGCAACAAACAATGGGTCGTTTTACCGAAGACGCCTACTTAAACTATTCTATGTACGTAATTATGGATAGGGCATTACCCCATGTGGGCGATGGCTTAAAACCAGTACAGCGACGTATTATTTATGCTATGAGCGAGCTGGGATTATCGGCTAATGCCAAGTATAAAAAATCAGCCCGTACCGTAGGTGACGTACTAGGTAAATACCATCCCCATGGTGATAGTGCCTGTTATGAAGCCATGGTATTAATGGCGCAGCCGTTTTCTTATCGTTATCCATTGGTTGACGGGCAAGGAAACTGGGGCGCGGCCGACGATCCTAAATCGTTTGCGGCAATGCGTTATACCGAAGCACGTTTATCTAAGTTCTCTGAAATACTCCTCAAAGAGCTAGGCCAAGGGACGGTAGATTGGACGCCAAACTTTGACGGCACCATGGATGAGCCTGTGGTACTGCCATCGCGTTTACCGCATATATTACTCAATGGTATAACGGGTATTGCAGTTGGTATGGCAACCGATATTCCGCCTCATAATGTGCGTGAAGTAGCCAGTGCCTGTTGCTTATTACTTGATAAACCAAAAACTGAGCTTGAAGAATTACTCACCTTGGTACATGCGCCAGATTACCCTACAGACGCAGAAATAATTACCCCAAAAGCCGATATTCACAAAATATATAAAACTGGGCGTGGTTCAATCAAAATGCGTGCTGTTTATACGCAAGAACAGGGTGATATAGTTATTACCGCACTGCCACATCAGTGCTCTGGTGGTAAAGTACTGGAGCAAATTGCAGCGCAAATGAACGCTAAAAAGCTGCCAATGGTAGCCGATTTACGCGATGAGTCAGATCACGAAAACCCGACTCGTATCGTCATTATTCCGCGTTCAAATCGCATTAAAGCTGAGCCATTAATGGCGCACTTATTTGCCACCACAGATCTAGAAAAAAGCTATCGTGTAAACTTAAATATGCTTGGCCTAGATGGGCGTCCGCAAGTTAAAAATTTACTGACTATTTTAACCGAATGGTTAGTGTTTAGACGCGAAACAGTACGTCGACGTCTACAATATCGTTTAGATAAAGTGTTAGCGCGTTTACATATTTTAGAAGGCTTATTAGCAGCCTTTTTAAATATTGACGAAGTGATTGAAATTATTCGCAGCGAAGATAAACCAAAGCCAGTATTAATGGAGCGCTTTGATTTAACAGACATACAAGCAGAAGCTATTTTAGAGCTAAAACTTCGTCATTTAGCTAAGTTAGAAGAATTTAAAATACGTGGTGAGCAAGATGAACTCGCTAAAGAGCGTGATAAATTGCAGCAAACGCTAGGCTCAGATCGTCGTATGTCAACGTTGCTTAAAAAAGAAATTCAAGAAGCGGCTGAAATATATGGCGACGACCGTCGCTCGCCAGTTGTTGAACGCCTAGAAGCAAAAGCGTTAAATGAAAAAGATTTAATCCCATCAGAGTCGGTCACTGTGGTGCTTTCAGACAAGGGCTGGGCACGCGTTGGCAAAGGACATGATTTAGATGTGCAAGGGTTAAGTTATCGAGCCGGTGATGCTTATAGAGCCTCAGCTCGGGGTAAGAGTAATCAGCCCGCCGTGTTTTTAGATTCAGCAGGACGAGCGTTTGCAACCGATGCGCATAGCCTGCCCTCAGCACGTAGCCAAGGTGAGCCCATGACAGGGCGTTTTAACCTTAGTGCAGGCGCTAACTTTGAGCACGTAGTAATGGGTGAAGATAACCAAGTATTACTTATGGCATCAGACGCAGGTTATGGCTTTATTACTGACTTTAAAGACTTAGTGAGTAAAAACAAAAACGGCAAAGCATTGGTGAGCGTACCTAAAGGCGGTTTATTACTGTCGCCAATTAGGGTTAACGAGGTCGCTAGTGATTATTGTATGGCCATTTCCAACGAAGGGCGGATGTTGTTATTTCCGCTGCGCGACTTACCAAAATTAGGTAAAGGTAAAGGTAATAAAATAATTTCTATTCCGGGGGCTAAAGTACAAGCCCGCGAAGAGTTTGTAAAAGTATTAGCAGTAGTGCCTGATGGCAGTAGTGTAACGCTGCATGCAGGTAAGCGAAAACTAACGCTTAAACCAAGTGATTTAGAACATTATTATGGCGAGCGAGGGCGTAGGGGTAATAAACTACCACGAGGCCTACAAAGAGTAGACGAAGCTGTTGTAGAGTTTAGCCCGCAAAACGACGAGCCAATTGAAAATGCTATTGATGAGTAGCGATTAATTCACATTCGCTCATATTAAACGGCTTGCTTATGCAGGCCATTTTTTTGTTATAAATTTAGTTTGTTGTAAAATTGAGCGTACACTTGTGCGCTATTTTCTCGTGTAGATCATAAAATAACGTTATAATAGCCGCTGGCTTAACGCGATTATATTTGGAGACGCTCTGTTGCTTGCTGTTATACGTATTTTTATTATGCTGTTGTTTATATTATTAAGTTGTATTTTTGGGTTACTGTTATCAATAGTGAGGCCATTTCATCCTAATAATGTGCATATTATAGCGAGCTGGTTTGGCTCAGTAGCAAAAATGCTGGGCGTTAAAGTTGTACTAAAACATCATCCGGATAGCGTAAATCTTGGTCCTGCGGTTTATGTGGCAAATCATCAAAATAGTTATGACTTATTTACTATTCCTGCAATGGTGCCTAAAAACTGCGTGAGCGTAGGTAAAAAAAGCTTAAAGTGGGTGCCATTTTTTGGTCAGTTGTATTGGCTTTCGGGGAATATTTTAATTGATCGTACAAACCGCTCAAAAGCTGCGGGAACTATTTCTAAAGCCGCTGAAAAAATAAAGAAAAATGGCTTATCAGTATGGATGTTTGCAGAAGGTACACGCAGTTACGGACGCGGTTTATTACCTTTAAAAACAGGCGCATTTCATACCGCTTTAAGTGCGCAAGTACCCATAGTGCCCGTATGTATGAGCACAACGCATAAAACCATTAAACTAAATCGTTGGGATAATGGTACAATTTATATTGAAATGTTAGCCCCCATATCGCTTGATAAAAACATCAGCGCGCGCGAGCACGCTAAAAGTGTGCACAGTATTATGGCTGCTAAAATAACTGAATTAGATGCTCAAGTGAGAGAAAATTAATGGAAAACTGGCGTGAAATAAGTGAAGACATCGTATCTTCATTACTCGAAGATGGTTCAGACCCTGAAATACTTTACGAAGTAGAACATCACTTTGTATGTGAAGACTTCCCTAAGTTAGAGCAGGCCGCATTAGCCGCTTTTAAATTAGGCTACGATGTGGAAGAACCAGCAGAGCTTGAGCTTGAAGACGGTGCAAAAATTTGGAGTTTTGACATAGTTGTAGAGTCAGAGCTTGATGTTGACGTAATAATGGAAGACGTTGATAAGCTGGCAGCACTTGCTGTTGAATGCGAAGTAGAATACGACGGTTGGGGTACTTACTTTCAAGAGTAATTAGCTGACTGTTATAAAAAAGGCGAACATTGTAAAATGTTCGCCTTTTTTATATTGGTATAATCTCTACAAACTGTATTAGATCGTTAGTGAGCTATATTTTTACCGTGCTAACTTGGATGGCGGACTTTCCGATTATTCGATTCGTGTTTTTACCAGTTCGTTGATGAATAGCTATAAAGTATTCTATAGGGTACTTTATTTTAGAAAGCTGCTCTTCAGAAGGAGAGTGCGCCTTATCTAATATGGTTGGCCATACTATAGATTTTTCGCCTTTGGCTTTATTCAACTCACAAGGTGATTTTTTACCATTTGATATTGAGATTGTTGTGCCATCTAAAGCTAAAAATTGTACAGAGCAATTATATAAATTGTTCGCATCTACATATTCAGATATTTCATAATCAAAAGATATTTCTAGCTTATGCTGCCTTTCATTTAAATTATGAGTTTCGTTAATTTTAAGCTTTGATATTACAGCTTCACTAACGTCAAAATCTGAATAATTTGTTGATGCACAGCCTGCTAAAGCTAATAAAGCAATTGAAATTCCGAGTTTTCTCATTATTTTTCCTTAAAATATAAAGCAACCAGATGTTGCAGTTTAGTGTTTTAAATATTCACGTTTAATCAGTATTAAGTTATATCAACAAGTGCCTTTAATTCTGAGTTTATTTTAACCTTAACCGGAATTTTAGTCGGGTTAGTTATGGAAGGCTTATATTGTTGTATTGGCATTTTATCTAATATTTTTTGTGTCATCCAATCATTAGGTATGGAGTCAATTAACTCTCTACTAACCAAAGTTCCGTTAGAATCAATAGTAATAAAAAAAGATGCTTTACCCATTCCTTTAGGTATCCACTTTGGACGCCCAGGTAAGAAAACTACCTTAGATGTTTTAGCAACCCAATATTGGTTCAAATCAGCTACATCAATCACTACAATATCGTTATTAAAAGTTGGCTTTTTAACCGAGCTACAACCTAATAAAGTCATAGACGCAAAAATAAACCACAGTACTAATTCACTTGCTTAAAGGCATTATAGAGAAAGACTAGGAGGCAATACTATCAGAGCTTCCTAGTTATTATTTCCTATATTAGTAACAAATAGTCAAGGGTTTTGCTAGTTTATTGTAATTAAATTGTTACTTTATCTGGTGTGGTTTGTTTTTTGGAGAATATAGAGGGTTTTATATTTGAATTTTTTTTGCGTGTTTAGAGCCGCATCAGATTTTTATTGCATAAAAATTTGATGCTACTCACGTTAAATTACCCATCGTATTTATAAGCTGTCTTTGCTTTTATACACAGGTTAAAAGCTAATATCGCTTTGCTTGTTGCTTTACCCGCAGCGCGTTACTTTCACTGAATAATTAATTTATACTGTTACAGCCATTTTTTATTTTTAAAGTACACGCCAATACTGCCGGTAAGTACAACTAAAAACACGACGAATAAAGTGAACGCATAAGGGCTTTCTGTGCCAGGTATGCCGCCTACGTTTACGCCTAATAAGCCGGTTAAAAAGCCCAGTGGCAAAAATAATGCAGCCACCACCGACATAACATACATACGCTGATTTAGCTGCTCAGATACTTGGTTAGTGACTGTTTGTTGAATAATTTGCGCCCGCTCTATTGAGCTGTCTAATTCTTCAAGGTAACGAGTTAGTAAATTAGTGGTTTCATTAAGCTTAGCTTTATCCTCATCGAAGAGCCATGAATAGTGATGATTAACCATGCTAATAAGCGCTTCTTTTTGTGGCTTTAAATAGCGTTTTAAAGCAATAGTTTGCCGACGTAATTGCGACAAACCTTGATTATCAAACTTTTTGCTTGGCTCATCTATTTCTTCTTCAAATTCATCTAGGGTTTCATCTAAAGCATCAATAACACTTTCCATACGGGAAGTGAGTTTTTGGGTGATAGTGCAGACGAGTTCAGAAATACTGCGCGGACCGGTATTGTTACTAAATGAAGCTAAAATATCTTGAATAGATAGTAAGCGACGCTTTCGGGTAGTAATAACAATATCATCGTTAATAAAAAGGCGAATTGAAACCATGTCTTCAGGGCTTTGTGCCGGATTTAAATTAATACCGCGTAAAAATAACATATGGCCGTTTGTAGCAGGGGTGATACGTGGACGAGTTTCGTCTGCAGTTAGCGACTCTAATTCGTAGTCGGTTAAAAATTCACAGCCTTTTAGCCAAGTGACAACGTCAGCTTGGCTATAATCCATGTGCACCCAAAGCTTGCCTTGCTCTGGTTGCCAATTATGTAGTTCGGCGCTGTTTTCTATAGTGCGCGCACCGCCTTGCTCATCAAGTACAAGGGCGTGAAGTAAGCCATTAATCATAATAATTTCTCATAGATGGTGTGTTTTTAATACCGTTTACTATAGTGTATTTACTTTAGTAAATTAAACTTATCTTTCTTTTTTAAGAAGTTAAATTTATTTAGCGCTTCGAACAAGGGGGTTTTTGGCCCTTAAAGTTGACTAGTTTGTTACGCTTATATTGTTAAACTAGTCGGCTATAAAGATCAATCAAATCAATTTGTCGACTTGATAAATTTATTTTGTTGGTGTTTTTTTTCCGGTAGCGTATAAGACACTTTTTTATTAAGGGCACATTTATGACAGCAAAGATTACCGTTGGTTGGCGTGAGTGGTTGAGTTTACCAGAGCTAGGCATCGAGAAAGTAAAAGCAAAAATTGATACCGGTGCCCGCACCTCATGTATTCATGCACTTAATATAGAAGAGTATGAAGTTGATGGCGAAAAGTGGGTTAAATTTATTACCCAGCCATTGCAAGAAGATGAAGAAACACAAGTTGTTTGCAATGCAAAAGTTAAAAAGAAGAAGCACGTAACCAGCTCTGGCGGGCAAAAAGAGTTACGTTACTTTATAGAAACAACATTGCATGCGGGTAAATATAGCTGGCCTATAGAAATTACCTTAACTAGCCGCGCAACAATGAAGTTTAGAATGTTACTCGGGCGTACAGCCATGGAAAATCGTATAGTCGTTGACCCGGCTTTATCTCATTTATTATAAGGATGTATTAACTTTTAGAGGGACTAAGCTTCTAAAATAATACGTACTTATTAAGGTTTAAATTATGAAAATTGGTATTTTATCTCGCAACAAAAAATTGTATTCAACGCGTCGTTTAATTGAGGCGGCTGAAGCTCGTGGTCACGAAGTTAAAGTAGTAGATGCACTGCGTTGTTATATGAATATAAACTCTGAGCTACCAGAAATTCACTATCGTGGTGAAAACTTAAAAGGCTTTGATGCAGTTATTCCGCGTATTGGCGCATCAGTTACGTTTTACGGCTGTTCGGTGCTGCGTCAATTTGAAATGATGGGCGTGTATCCAGTAAACGAGTCGGTTGCTATTTCTCGCTCTCGCGATAAGTTGCGCTCATTACAGCTTTTATCTCGTAAAGGTGTAGGTATGCCAGTGACTGGTTTTGCTAGTAAACCAGATGATGTAAAAGACTTGCTCGAAATGGTAGGCGGTGCGCCGGTAGTAATTAAACTACTAGAAGGCACGCAAGGTATTGGTGTGGTATTGGCTGAAACGCGTAAAGCGGCTGAGAGTGTTATTGAAGCATTTATGGGCTTAAAAGCTAACATTATGGTGCAAGAGTACATTAAAGAAGCCGGTGGTGCTGACATTCGTTGTTTTGTTTTAGGTGACAAAGTGATTGCAGCAATGAAACGCCAAGCACAAGAAGGTGAGTTCCGCTCAAACCTTCACCGTGGTGGTAGCGCTACATTAGTGCGTATTACGCCAGAAGAACGTAAAACAGCCGTTGCAGCTGCTAAAGCGATGGGCTTAAATGTAGCCGGTGTTGATTTACTTCGCTCGTCACGTGGTCCTTTAGTGATGGAAGTTAACTCATCACCAGGCCTTGAGGGCATTGAAATAGCAACCGGTAAAGATATTGCAGGCATGGTGATTGATTTCATTGAAAAAACTGCGTCAAGTAAAGGAACCGCAACTCGTGGCAAAGGTTAAAATTAACCGTTCTTTTACCTTATTAGGTGAAAGTGTTGGCGTAGGCGAGCGTAAAACGCTGGCCTTAGAAGCGGCAAAACTTTATACCCACTCTCCACTTAATATTCCAATTGAAGTGGTTAATGGTGTTATGGAAGGGCCGGTACTTATGGTGTGTGCGGCTATTCATGGCGATGAGCTCAATGGCGTGGAAGTGGTGCGTCAATTACTTGCTAAAATAGATCCTAACCAGTTGCGCGGCACGCTGATTGCGGTGCCGATTGTAAATGTGTTTGGCTTTATACATAAGTCGCGCTACTTACCTGATAGACGCGATATGAACCGCAGTTTTCCGGGTTCAGAGCGTGGCTCGCTGGCTGGTCGTATGGCGTATATGTTTTTTAATCAAGTGGCAGTACATTGTACCCATATTATTGATTTACATACCGGAGCTATTCACCGCACTAACTTACCGCAAATACGCGCTAATTTAGCCGATGAAGCCACCGCACAAATGGCTAAAGCATTTGGTACACCCGCAGTGATAGATGCCTCGTTACGTAATGGCTCACTGCGCAGCGAAGCCGCTAACTTAGGGATCCCGGTTATTACTTATGAAGCCGGTGAAGCACTGCGTTTTGACCCATTTGCGATTGCTGCAGGTGTACAAGGCGTTGACTATGTTATGCGCCATTTAAAAATGATCCGTGGTAAGCGTCCTAGAAAGCTTCCTGAGCCTATTATAGCCAGCTCTACAAGTTGGGTGCGTGCTAATGTAGATGGCATTGTGCGTGCGCAGGTATCGCTTGGAGAGCGTGTTACTAAGGGACAAGTGCTTGCTTATATTAGCAGCCCACTTGGCGACTCTGAACTTGAGTTACCAGCACCACGCAGTGGAATTATTATTGGCCAGCAAACTATGCCATTAGTAAATGAGGGTGATGCAGTGTTTCATATTGCATATTTTGCTCATGCAAATAGCTTGGTTGAACAACAACTTGGCACTTTTATTGATGAAATAAATGATTTAGATGATGAGCTTAAAACAGCTGAGTTAAATAACTAGTTGTAATAGTAAGCTACTAAATGTTGGTAGAATAAATTGTAAAGCCGTTTTAGTTAACCCAGTTGGGATAACAAAACGGCTTTTTTATTGCTATTTATTTGGCTTTTTGGGGCCAATAATACGCCTAATTACCGGGGCTTTTGTTGGCTTAGGCTCTTTGTTTAAAACCAGCACCGGACGAGTTACAAATAAGTTATTGGGATAAATAACTCTATGCCCGTCAATGTGCTCAAGCACTACATTCATTAAGCCCATTTCTATAATGCGCCCTTCAATACTATTTGCGCCATCAACAATACGTACCCAATAGCCAACGCGGCAGTCATTTTGAATAAACATCAGTAAAAAAGCGGTAAGATTACTCAGTAATGACCAAGCGGCAAACAGTGCAACACCTAGCATAGCAAATAGCGACGAACCTAGTACTAGGAGTCCGCGTAGCTCAATACCCCAAAATACCAGCACTAAACATAACATCACAAATGCGAGGATAATTTTAAGTAATAGCTCAGCACGATATTTTCGGTGTAGGTCTATTTTTCCTTTAATAGCTTTTTCGAGAAGCTTTTTAGTACCTTTTAACAGTATCGGAAAAAGTAATAACGCAATAAGGGTAACGACCAGTTTATATTGGGTGCCAAGCAGAGCTAACAATTCCAAAGTTATAGTCTCACAATAATTATATATGCCCAGTTTAACGCTTTAGGGTGCGACGAAATAGCCATTTAAAAAGAATTTTTAACATTTACCAGCCACTGTACCGAATCTACGCCATCGGCACTATCTAGCGGTGCAGCTATATCTATATGGATCATGGTGCCGGCATTAGCACGGCTTGGTGCTAAGCGCAGGCCTATACCTACATTTTTAAGAACGCGGCTATCTTCAATATTGTTTGGGGTGTTAGACCATGCTCGGCCAACATCAAGAAAAGCAGCGCCGCCTACTTTAAATAATTGTAGTAAATCATATTCCCAATAGTAGCGCTTTTCTAAACTCACTAAAAAGCTGCGATCTCCATGTTGATAATCCATAGGGTAGCCACGTAGGCCGGTTTCGCCGCCGAGTGTAAGTTGTTTATCGTCAGTGAGGTTTTTAGCGTACTGCACCCGAGCTTTTACATACCAAGACTGATCAATGCTGGTATTTAAATAATATTGTATTTGGCTGGTGGAGATCAGGTTTTCAAATTTGTCCTGCTCTTTATTCCAGTAACCATCAATGTCTGCACTAAAGCGCCATAAGGTATTATCGCCACTAAAGTGAGCTTTTTTAAAGTTAAAAGAGTAAACCGCGCGGCTATCATCGTTACTAACAGATTCATCGGAGTAACCCAGTAAGGCTTTTATGTTCCAACCTAAGTTTAAGTCCTCAGTACGATAAATACTGTCGAAATTGCGTACTTTTATAAAGTTATCTTCAAACCAGTGTCCGCTTACATAGGGGTAGCTTAAACTGCGATCGACAGCTAAGGGGGCAAAGGTAGAGTCTATTGCAGCAAAAGTATGTTGCTCATCAACGTAGCCCAGGCTGAGGCGCTGGGTCCAGTTACGGCTTAATGATTTGGAGTGACCAACAAAAAAGCTGTTGTAGTCGGTCGTTTGATCAAATTCACTAAATTTTTCACCGCGCTGATATAGCGCTTCTTCGCGTTGCTCTGAATAGCTTAAAATACCGTAGCTAAAAGGGGTGTCTATAGCAAAAAACGGATAGGTAAGCTCTAGCAGATGGCGTTTACCATCGTTATTATCGGCGTACTCTAATCGCCCACGATAGCGGGTTGATAAAATATTAGGATCGTCGTATACAAATAAATATCCATTACGATCGCTATCTGTAGTGCGCGACAGCGACAAACGTTTACCCCAGCCAAATAAGTTAGATTCGCGAAAACCAATGCTTGATTTGTTTTCCCCGCCACTGCGGCTAAAGCTTATTTCTGGTAGTAGTGTCCATAAGTCACGCGTAACGACGGTAACATTAACGTTCCCTTCGCAGTTTTCGGTGGCAATGACTTGAGCATCGTATAAATAGTTTTGTTTACGCAGTAAGCGTTCTGATTCGGCGAGCTTTTTAGGATCAAAATTATCACCGCTCTCAAACAATAAAATACTTTTAATAACCTCTGGCTCAGTTTGAATATGCGCGCGGTTAGCAAAGCGAAATAGGGCGTTATTTTCGGCTTCGAGTTCAGTATTAAATACGTTAAGTTGCTGCAAAGTAATATTGGCAATTTTTGCATTACTACTTTGCTTTAACAATGGCGTTGGTTGATCTAGTTGACGGCGTAAATTATTACTACTTGATGGCGTTGGTTGCTCGCTTGCGCAATCATTTTGCGCATGAGGGGTTTCTTGCGCAGCTAAACTGAACATAAAAAAGCTTGGAATACAGAGGCTAAAACAACAAGATGAAATCCATTTTTTAGTAATCATTCAAACCCTTTACTGCTACGTAGCAAATTACTACCGTAATATCAGCTTACATCATTGTTACTAAAATGTAAGTTAAAAGTAGAGAGCTTGAAGTTATTTAATTGCTATTAACTTAGGTAAAAAGTAAGTGCGGCTAATAAATGTTCAGCGTCATGGCCTTCACCGTTAATCCAAATACTTTGGCTGTAGTGTTCAAAGTTTAAATTAAATGTTTGCTGCTGATAAGTGAAGCGCAGTTGATGACGATCGGCACCAGCAGAGTACTCATTAATGGTTATTTCATCGTGGTGTAAAAACAAGCGACTCCACAGTTCAAAGTCTTCGTCGTGGGGCGGCTCTACCGGCGTAATAATAATGCATTGATGCGTGTGGTGATATTCTATTATGGTCATAATGCTCTTAGTTAGTAGCAAGGTAGTTGCGAATTGCAGTTAAAAACTCACCGCCATACTTATTTAATTTAGTAAAGCCAACACCCGACACCTTTAAAAATTCGCTGTCGTTGGTCGGCATTAGCTGCGCCATTTCTGCAAGCGTTTTGTCGTTAAATACCACGTACGGCGGTACATCGTCGGCATCGGCTAACTCTTTTCGCAGCGCCCTTAAGCGAGCAAATAGCTTTTTGTCGTAATTAAACTGGGCTAATTTATCTTGATAAACATGCTTAGCTTGCAGGCGAGGCTCTGCGAGTTGCAACGCATATTCGCTTTTTAAAATAGCGCGCGCGGCTTCGGTTAAACGCAGTGATGCACCTTGGGTTATATCTTGGCTTAATAAGCCTTGATGAATGAGTTGGCGTAAAATACTTAGCCAAAATTCACTACTTTTGTCTTTGCCAATGCCGTAGGTGCTGAGTTGATGATGGTTATTATCGCGAATACGACTGGTGTTTGCACCGCGTAGTAACTCAACAATATATCCAAGGCCAAAGCGTTGCTCTGCTCTGTATACACACGATAGCGCCTGCTGCGCTACTAAAGTGCCATCAAAGCTTTTGGGCGGATTTAAGCAAATATCGCAGTTACCGCATGGCTCACGTTGATACTCACTAAAATAGTTAAGCAGGATTTGTCGACGGCAGGTTTGTGCTTCGGCAAAACTGGCCATGGCATTAAAGCGCTGCTCTTCGACGCGGCGACGTTGCTCGTCGTCAATATCTTCAAAAAAGCGTCTTACGCGGCCTATATCAGCCGGATCAAAATACATTATAGCCTCAGCGGCAAGGCCATCTCGCCCAGCGCGGCCAGTTTCTTGATAGTACGACTCTATGCTTTTGGGAATATCGTAATGCAATACAAAGCGCACATTGGGTTTATTTATACCCATACCAAAGGCCACTGTAGCAACCACTATTTGTATATCGTCGCGGGCAAAGCCGGTTTGCACAAATTGGCGCTGCTCGTTACTCATACCTGCATGATAGGCGGCGGCGTTAAGTCCCGCGTCGGCTAACTTTTCGGCTATGTCGTCTACGCGCTTACGGCTGGTGCAATAAATTATGCCGCTTTGGCTTTTTTGTTCTTTTAAATAGCGCAGCAGTTGCACCATAGGTTTAAATTTTTCTTCTATGGTGTAGCGAATATTAGGGCGATCAAAGCTGCCGGTATGAATATAGGGTTGTTGTAACTTTAATTGCTCAACAATATCAAAACGAGTGGCTTTATCGGCAGTTGCAGTAAGGGCCATCATAGGTACATGAGCAAAGCGTTGTTTTAATTCGCTTAAACGAAAGTAATGGGGTCTAAAATCGTGCCCCCAATGCGATACACAATGCGCTTCGTCAATAGCAAATAAGCTGATTTTTAAATGCGATAAGCGCTCTAAAAACTCGCGCTGCAGCACTTTTTCAGGGGCAACATACAGTAGTTTAATTAATCCCTGATGGAGTTGTTGGTATACCTGCTGCTGCTCTTCGCGGGCTAAGCTATTATTTATATATGCGGCTTTAACGCCCAGCGCTTGTAGTTGAGTTACCTGATCTTGCATTAGCGATATTAGCGGAGAAATAACAATAGTTACCCCTTCAAGCACTAAAGCGGGTATTTGATAGCACACAGATTTACCGCCACCGGTTGGCAGCAATACCAACGAATCTTGGCCGTTAATGGCTGCATCAATAACCGTTTTTTGGCCGTCGCGAAATTCACTATAACCAAACACTTGTTTGAGTACAGCTTCAGGGGTGCGCACAAGTGAGCTAGAGGGTGGTGTTAATGTATTCATTGCGGGGTATTTTAGTGTTTTTTGTACAGGATGTCTTTAGCGAGTGTTGAATGTTTTTTGAATAAATTTATAACGTGTGAATTTACTCGCTCAGGGGGGGGATATTAGCTGACTTTAAGCGGCTAATAAATTTAACTGTGTTGCTAGCTTTATCCTAGTTATGCTTTACTCCTCTTACCAGATATAACATAGAGAATAATAATGAATAAAGAAATGTTAATAGAGCACGTAGGCTCGCTGTTTGTAAATAATATGCCGTTTAATCAGTTTTTAAAAATATCGGTAGAATCACTTAGCCCAGAACAAGCAAAAATATCGTTTCCTTGGCAGGATATACTCATAGGTAATCCGGCACAAAAAATACTCCATGGCGGTGTTATTTCGGCAGTGCTCGATAACGTAGGTGGTATGTTAGCTGCAGCAAGTGTAATAGATAAGCTAAACGATGTTGATATTTTATCTGTGCAGCAAAAACTAGCCACCTTGGGCACTATAGATATGCGCACCGATTACCTACGGCCAGGCAAAGGCGAGAAATTTATAGCCAGTGCCACTTTAATTCGCTCGGGCAATAAAGTATGTGTTTGTAGGATGGAATTGCATAATGAGCAAGCAGTACAAATAGCATTTGGTACGGGTACGTATTTAGTTGGCTAATAAAAGTTTGCGGAGTAAACTGGCGACCTTTTGAATAACTAAGTGTTTATTTATGCCGATTGATACCGAGAAGCGCAAGGGCGCCATTTTGGCTTGCATCGCTTTTACTATATGGGGTTTAGCACCTATATACTTTAAGCAACTCCAGCATGTTACTGCATTTGAAATTTTAACGCATCGTGTTGTGTGGTCGGTGATGTTTTTAATTATTATTGTAAGTATTTTAGGCCAGTGGGATAGAATTAAACGCATTATAGTACAGCCTAAATTATTGTTAATGCTGGTTTTGACCTCGTCGATACTGGGGTTTAACTGGGGCTTGTTTATATGGGCAGTTAATAATAATCATATGCTTGATGCCAGTTTAGGTTATTACATTAATCCGTTACTAAATGTATTACTGGGAGTGTTATTTTTAGGCGAACGTTTACGTAAGTTTCAAATGGTTGCTGTTGCTTTAGCATTTACCGGTGTACTGCTGCAATTAATAAGTTTTGGTTCATTTCCTGTGGTTGCTTTTTCGTTAGCTATATCATTTGCAATATATGGTTTACTGCGTAAGAAACTGCCAGTGGAAGCATTGTCCGGTATTTCAATAGAAGCATTTATACTCTTGCCCGTAGCGCTTATTTATTGGTATTTAATGGTGCCTACAGCAACGTCAAGCTTGCCTGCTAATGACTGGCATACCAATGTGTTACTCATTAGTGCCGGGATCATTACCACCTTACCACTACTGTGCTTTACCGGCGCTGCTAAGCGTTTGCAATACACCACTTTAGGCTTTTTTCAGTACATAGGGCCAAGTTTGATGTTTATATTAGCTGTGATGCTTTACGGTGAAGTGTTTGATGCCGAGCGAGTAGTTACATTTGTTTGTATTTGGAGTGCATTGGCTATTTTTAGTTGGGACTCTTTTAGGCAATCTCGTAAACGTAAAAAAGCCGCTATTGTGGCCTCAGGCGTGGTTTAAAAGTTAGTTAACTTAAGTAAGCACGTAGCGCGATGTATTTTGTACTCGCGCTAGGCTTGGTGTATGTTTAACTATTTAAAATGTAAAAATTAAATAGTTAAAGCAATTACATACTGTCTGACTCGGCGTAATAGTCTTGGCTTATTGGTGCTGGGGTCGCTATTTTTGAGCGGCCAAATAATGTATGGAACTTTGCTTTGCTGGTTGTTAACTTTAAGTATTTAACCCAAGCGCGCTCAATTGCATTGGTTGGCTCTAAAGCACCACTAATAACAGCGACAAATTGTTGCTGATGTTCATTTTGTGGCTCTAGGGCTTTATTATGTAAGCCTTTTAAAACAACACCGTGTTGCTCTAATATACTGGCTTCTAATAAGGTAAAGTTTCCGCTGCGACCAAATCCGCGTGGGAAATTTTGATCATCAAAAAACTGACGTTGACTAACAAATGCTTGGCGAAGTAGTGAAATATCATTGCTCATTGTTGTACCCTCATACCTTGGTAATTGCTGGAGTATGCGGCAAGTTTGCAAATATTTTAAACAAGTTATTTTTATCGTGAGGATAAAAAATTGGATATCGATTTATTAAAAACATTTGTTGAGGTAGTACGCACTCGTCACTTTGGCAAAGCGGCTGAAAACCTTTATATCACGCAGTCTGCAGTAAGCTTTAGAATTCGTCAATTAGAGCAAGGGCTTGGTGTTAATTTGTTTATTCGCCAGCGCAATAATATTCAACTAACAGCGCCAGGTGAGCGTTTATTACCCCATGCACAAATGATCATTACCGGCATGCAAAGAGCAAAAGTAGATGTGGCACTTGCCGATAATATGCATAAACAAATTTGCCTAGCGGGTACACCAAACATTTGGGATGCATTTTTACAGTTTGGTATTACTAATATTGTATCGGCAATGCCCGGTGTGTCTTTGGTGGCTGAGGTAAAAGCACAACAAGAAAGTACCCGCCTGTTATTAGAGCGCACCTTAGATTTAGCTATTTTATTTGATCCACCAAAAGTTGATGAGCTGGTGGTTGAGCGAATTTGTGAACTACCCATTATACCGGTAAGCGCGTTTGATACTGCCAGTTACGATAACTTTTTTGATAACCAGTACGTATATGTTGACTGGGGCACGACATTCTCACTGTGGCATGCTCGCCAGTTTACTGGCAAAACCCCACCCTACTTTAGAACAAGTACTGGGCGTATAGCACTTGATTTAATATTGCAATGCGGAGGGAGTGCATTTATTCCTCAAGTACTTGTTGCAGCGCATTTAGAAAAAGGCGAGTTATTTCATGTGAAAGACGTAGAAACCACCTCGCGCGATATATTTGTTGCCTATCACAGAGACAATGAGCAAAAAGAGTTAATAGAAACATTAGTAAATTTATTAACCCAAATGACCCCTAAGTTACCCGTAGAGTAAGGCCAATGGATTTGCTGTATATGTACGTTTGATTGCAACTATTATGTATTTTTATGAATTTAAAAGTGTAAAAATATGACGGCTGTAATATTTTTGTCATTTAACAGTGCCAAACTCCTGTTGCATTAAAAACGAGTCTGTTGTGATTATCGAGGAAATAACATGAAATTTGTAAAGTCGAGCTTATGTATAGCTTTATTAGGTGGTTTGTCTTTTAATGCGCTTGCTGAAGTGGATTTTTACGGTAAAGCGAACGTAACACTACAGTCGTCGGATGATGGTGAGGGGTCTTTTACCGAAATTAAAAGTAACTCATCACGTTTGGGCTTAAAAGGGTCTGAAAAAATATCTGATGGCTTAGAAGCTGTTTATAAGTTTGAATTTCAAGTTGATGTTTCTGACGCCGACTCAAAAGGTGATAATGACGACAATATCTCTGCTCGTAATCAGTATATAGGTTTAAAAGGCGCGTTTGGCCAAGTTGTTATTGGCCGTAACGATACCGCGCTTAAGCAGTCACAAGGTAAAGTTGATTTATTTAGCGACCTTGAAGGCGACATTAAAAATGCCTTTAAAGGTGAAAATAGAATGGGCAGTAGTGTTTCTTATGCCTCTAATTCTTACCAAGGTTTTAAGCTTTTGGCTACGTTTGTTGCAGAGGATAGCGATGCAGCAGGTGCTAAAAATGGCTATTCAATGGCAGTAACTTATGGTGACGCAGCCCTTAAAAAGAGCGCAATATATGCCGCTATTGCTGCCGATAGCGAAGTGAACGGCTACGATGTAGTGCGCGCATCAGTACAAGGTAAAGTAGCCGATTTTAAATTAGGCGCTATGTATCAAACGCAAGAAAAAGTTGATGGCAGTAGTGAGGCCGACGGTTATTTATTAAGTGCGGCTTACACTATGGCTAGCAATACCTTTAAATTGCAGTACCAGGCAATGGATTTTAAAGGCAGTGATGACAAAACGGCTATTTCGGCAGGTGTTGATCATCAGTTAAATAAAAACACTAAATTATTTGGTTTTTATTCTAATTTCGATATGGACAACAACGTTGACCAAGACTACTTAGGTGTAGGTATAGAATATAAATTTTAAGCAGTGCTTAGCACTGCCTTTTTAAGCCGTACTTTGTTAAGTGCGGTTTTTTTTGCTTTAAATTATTTACTTAGCCGCCCATAATAGAGTATTCATTTGGAATGAGGTGCAACTCCTCAACTGTTCCCGCAACTGTAATTAGCATAACGCTTTAAGTCAGATACAAATAAACTATTTTAACGAGCGGGTTTACTCATCTTCAAGTTATGTACTAGCCATAGTTAGTTGCATTGTTAGTGAGCGCATTCCTGCCTAGGGCTAACTATTGCAAACTCAAACGCCATTAAATACACCATTGTTAAATGTTAATCACGTGTCGTGGAATATTGGCAGTAAAACTATCCTCAACAATGTTAATTTGCAAATAAAGCAAGGTAAGTTCGTTGGCTTAATTGGCCCCAATGGCGCAGGTAAATCTAGTTTACTGCGGTGTTTGTATCGCTTTAATCAGCCCACTGCAGGGCAAATTAAATTTAATAATACTGATATTTGGCAGTTAAAAAGCCATGAATACGCAAAGCAGGTTGCGGTTGTTTTACAAGAAACCCCATCACAATTTAATTTAACTTTATTAGATGTGGTTGCACTTGGGTTAACCCCGCATAAAGCATTATTTAGCACCACCACAACAGCCGACACACAAAAAATAAACCAAGCTATAGCGCGAGTTGGCTTGCAGGATCATGCAAGCCAACGTTTTGAGTCGCTTTCGGGAGGAGAAAAACAACGTGCATTAATTGCTCGGGCTATGGTGCAGCAACCGCAACTATTAATTATGGATGAGCCAACCAGCCACTTAGATGTGAAGTATCAAATTCAGGTAATGGAGTTGGCTAAATCGCTTGGCGTTACTGTGTTTGCATCGTTTCATGATTTAAATTTAGCCGCTGCTATGTGCGATGAGCTGGTGGTTATAAATCACGGCGAAATTGTTAATACAGGCTCTCCCATCGATGTGCTCAGCGAGGACATGCTCAATGATGTATTTGGTGTATGTGCACAAGTAAGCCACCACCCGCAAATGTCTAAACTAGGTGGTGTTATTCCACATATTACTTACTTTTATAGGTATGAATAATATGCGCATGCTTAACAATCATTCAATAGCACTTTTAGTCACAGTACTAGCTGCATTATTTACGTTATTTACGGCGCTGAGTTATGGCGCTGCCGACACATCATTAACTGATGTATTTAAAAGTATTTTCACCTCAACAGAGGGCTCCTTTAACACTCGAATTATTGTTGAATTAAGAATGCCACGCACATTACTGGCATTTTTAGCTGGCAGTGGTTTAGCCATTGCCGGGCTTATTTTGCAAACCGTGACGCGTAATCCGTTAGCAGATCCTTATTTATTTGGGATATCGTCTGGGGCGTCTTTGGGGGTAGTTATACTCATGGCGTTTGTGGGCATTAGTGCGGGCTTTGCATTATCGGCAGCGGCATTGGCTGGCAGTTTAGTCGCTATGAGTTTACTTATATTGATTGCAGGGCGGCAGCAAAGTGGGCAAGTAGAATCTATGCTGCTGGCAGGTGTGGCCTTGTCATTTTTATTTAGCGCATTTACCAGTTTATTACTTTACTGGAGCGATCCTCAGGCAGTTGCGGCTATTTTATTTTGGACGCTCGGCAGTTTTGCACGAGCGCAGTGGGCAACGCTGTGGTTACCTTTTGTGGTTATTGTATTGTGTACATTTACAATGCTTAGTTTTAGGCGCCAACTTAATGCCATGCTGCTCGGCGATGAAAGTGCTATAACACTGGGTGTGCGGGTACATCGCTTTAGAATATTGATGCTAGTTTTAAGTTCGCTGATAACGGCAGTGTTAGTGGCTATGTGTGGCGGAATTGGCTTTGTAGGATTAATGGTGCCGCATATAGTGCGCTTTTTTATCTCCCAAGGTAGCTTATCAGGCTTACTGGTAACGAGTTTGGTGGGCGGTACTTTTATGGTTTGGGTTGATGTGCTAGCACGCACGTTATTAACTAATCAAGAGTTACCCGTTGGGGTTATTACTGCAGCTATTGGTAGCGTGTTCTTTTTAAGCTTATTGTATTTTCGTAAGCGCCAGGTGTAGGGCTATAAAATGAAAACGTTAATGGTGCAAGGCACCACATCCGATGCGGGTAAAAGTACACTGGTTGCGGCGCTGTGTAGAGTATTTGCTAATAGAGGGCTAAATGTAGCGCCATTTAAGCCACAAAATATGGCATTAAATAGTGCAGTTACAGATGATGGTGGTGAAATAGGTCGTGCTCAAGCACTGCAAGCTATAGCGGCAAAGGTAGCCCCTGAAACTGACTTTAATCCCATATTACTTAAGCCAAATAGCGATACTGGCGCGCAGGTTATTATTCATGGTAAAGCCATAAGTAATATGGAAGCTGGGGCGTATCACGATTATAAAAAAGTAGCTATGGATGCAGTACTCACGTCGCATAACCGTTTAGCAAAACGTTTTGATTTATTGCTGGTGGAAGGGGCGGGCAGCCCAGCCGAAATAAACCTCAGAGCCAACGACATTGCTAATATGGGCTACGCCGAAGCCGTTGACTGCCCCGTAATTATAATTGCCGATATAGATAAAGGCGGTGTGTTTGCTCATTTAGTGGGTACTTTGGCATTGTTGAGTGAGTCGGAGCAAGCGCGGGTAAAAGGCTTTGTAATAAATCGTTTTAGAGGCGATATAAGCTTATTACAAAGTGGACTTGATTGGCTGGAACAGTACACAAGTAAACCGGTGTTAGGCGTATTGCCGTATTTACACGACCTTGCATTAGATGCTGAGGATGCAATTGCTATTGATAATACGCTAACTAATGCCAGCGTTAATATTGCCGTGCTGCTTGTGCCGCACATTAGCAACCATACTGACTTTGATGCACTGCGCTTACATCCCAATATAAATATTAATTATGTAGCGCATACACAAGCGATCCCCGATGTTGATTTGATCATTTTACCGGGGAGTAAAAACGTATTAAGTGATTTAGCCTTTTTAAAAAATGAAGGTTGGGATACACAAATAAAACGCCATTTACGTTATGGTGGTAAAGTGCTCGGTATTTGTGGTGGTATGCAAATGCTTGGCAATAGTATTAATGATCCCCTAGGTGTTGAGTCATCATTACAGCATATGCCGGGGCTAGCGTTAAGTGATTTTACCAGCACACTTACAGCACAAAAAATATTGAGTAATGTAACCGCGACTATGCAATTAAATAACCAGCAAACACTTTGTAGTGGCTACGAAATTCATGCAGGCATTAGCCAAGGTGAAGCACTTAATAAACCATTTTTAAGCTTTAATGAACACCCAAATGGCTTTACAGCCGATGGGTTTATTAGTGATGATAACGCCATAGCGGGTACTTATTTACATGGCTTATTTGATCAAGCGAGTGCCACATTGCAAATATTAAAGTGGCTCAAAGCCGATACAGTTATTAATCCGGTTAATATTAACCAGCACCGTGAGCAGCAACTAGAGCGTTTAGCTGCCATGTGTGAAACGCATTTAAATATTGCACACATTATTAAAATTTATGAAGGGCATAATCATGAGCGAACAAAGTAAAGATAAACATCAGCAACGCCAACAAAAATTAAAAGATCAAGTTGATGCACGAATAGCTGCAGCGCAACAAGAAAAAGGTATTTTTCAAGTTATAACTGGTAATGGCAAAGGTAAGTCGACCTCAGGATTTGGTGTGGTAGCACGTTGTGTTGGCCATGGAAAAAAAGCCGCTGTGTGTCAGTACATAAAAGGCACTTGGGAATGCGGAGAGCGTAACTTGTTACAGGGTGTGGGTGTGGAGTTTGTGGTAATGGGCACAGGCTTTACATGGAATACCCAAGACAAAGAGAGCGATACCGCAGCCGCGCAAGCTGCTTGGCAAGAATCAAAGCGACTGCTTAGCGATGCAAGCCTAGATGTAGTGCTGCTCGATGAGCTTACCTACATGGTAACCTATGGGTATATTGATGTAGATGAAGTGCTAGAGGCGATTGGCAACAGACCGCCAATGCAGTCGGTTATTATTACCGGCCGCGCAGCCCATCGTAAATTAATAGAACTGGCTGACACAGTAAGCGAAGTGCGTAATGTAAAACATGCATTTGATGCAGGTGTTAAAGCTCTGCAAGGTTTTGATTACTAATGTTTAAACAGCTTGTTGTTGGCCTATTGTTACTCTGTTTATCCCAGCATGCGCAGGCCAACAAGGTACAAATTGATAAAATACAGTCAGCTAAAGCGCTGCGTATTGTGGCACTGGCTCCGCACATAGTAGAAAACCTGTATGCAATAGGCGCGGGAGATAATATTGTTGGCACAGTTGATTACGCCGACTACCCAGCAGCGGCAAAAAGTATTACTCGTATTGGCGGTTACTATGGTATTTCAATCGAAAAGCTTTTAGTACTTAAGCCCGATATAGTGATTGCGTGGAAAAGTGGTAATCAAAGCGATGATTTAGCACAAATAGAGCGCTTAGGTATTAAGCTTTATTTAACTGATCCAACGACAATTACAGGTATTGCCGATGAGTTGCTTATGCTAGGAAAACTTACCGGTAACATTAAACAAAGCGAGCAAGTGGTAAAAGCTTTTAATGCTAAACTTGCAGCCATTAAAGCCAAGCAACAGGGTAAAAGTAAACTCACTGGCTTTTATCAACTCTGGTCTGAGCCGATGATGACAGTGTCGAAAAATACCGGAATAAGTGAGTTAATAGCCACTTGCCAAGTAACCAATGTATTTGCAAATAGCCGCACCGACTATCCACAAATAAGCATAGAAAATGTGATTGTGGCTAAGCCGCAAATTATAATTATTCCGGATGAAAAATCAGCAACACCGCAACCTACTATTAATTGGCAGCAATGGCCAGAAATACCCGCAGTAAAAAATAAGCAGTTTTTATCTGTAAATGCCGACTTACTACATCGTTTTTCAGCGCGTATGCTAGATGGGCTGGCCGATATGTGTGATAAAATAGACGTATCACGTCAACAAATAAAGAGCATACAATGAGCGATTGGACTGCATTTTTAAAACAAGAATTACAGCAAGCATATATGCAGCAAACACTCGACTACGTTGCTAAGCGCCGCAGTGAAGGTGTTGCTGTTTATCCTCCAAAAGATCAAGTGTTTAGCGCATTTACTGCAACACCGCTTAGTGATATACGCGTTGTTATTTTAGGGCAAGATCCTTACCACGGTGAAGGCCAAGCGCATGGTTTGTGTTTTTCAGTATTACCTGAGGTTAAAAAGCTACCACCTTCGCTTAAAAATATTTATAAAGAGCTGGCTAGCGATATAAACGATTTTGTTATTCCTACCCATGGTTACTTGCAAAGCTGGGCAGAGCAGGGAGTGTTTTTACTCAATACAGTACTTACGGTAGAGCAAGGCCAAGCCCATTCGCATAAACACTTAGGGTGGGAGCAATTTACCGATAAGGTTATTGCGCATATAAACACCCATTGTGAAGGAGTAATATTTATTTTGTGGGGGGCTCATGCACAAAAAAAAGGTAAGGGAATTGATAGCGCACGCCAGCATATTTTAGCAGGGCCGCACCCATCGCCACTGTCTGCTCATCGAGGTTTTTTTGGTTGTAGGCATTTTTCAGACGCGAATGCGTTATTACAATCTCAAGGTAAAACGCCGATTAATTGGCAAGTATAATTTTAACTTTTAAAACCAAAGGCCCGCACAGTAATGCGGGCCTTTTTAGTTAGTCGTTTAAAAGTCGAGCTCATTAACGGCTATGCTGTCTGTAAAGTAGTCCAACTCCTGTAGTTCTTTGCGTAAACGATACTTTTCTTGTATTGCTTCGATTTCGCGCCATCTTCTTTTTTTATTTTTTTGAGAAGCTTCCTTTTTTGTTTCAGGACCTTCTATTATATTGCTTAGGCTATCCATGAATATCTCCTTTAGACTGCATTTGATACCAGTCTTATTAAAAACTAAGCTATAACTGCTCACTAATTTAATGGTATAGGTATTAACTTCGCGAATACCTAAACCATAGGCCTAGCTAAAATAGAATATAAAAGTGACATTTATGTTACTAAAGTGTGATTTGTTGATGAAGCTTTACTTTATGATGGGTTTATAAGTTTTTTGCATATAAATTACCGGCATAAAAAAACGTCGCAACTGCGACGTTTTTATACAAGCGTTTGAGCCAATTACATGGCTTTAAAGCGTGCTTCTAATTGCTCTTGAGCATCAGCAAAAGAGCGAATACCTTCAGCTAACTTTTCAGTCGCCATAGCATCTTGGTTATGCAACCAACGAAATTGAGCTTCGTTAAGCGGTGCCGGTTTTGGCTGCTGCGCAACATCTTTTGCTAGTAAGTATTCTGGTGCATCTTCAAGGTTACCCAACTCTTCTAAAAGATTAGGGCTAATAGTTAGCTTATCGCAACCAGTAAGGGCAATAATTTCGCCGGTATTACGAAAACTTGCACCCATAACTACCGTTTTGTAGTCGTGGCGTTTATAAAATTCAAAAATGCTGCGTACCGATTGTACCCCAGGATCTTGCAGTGGGTCGGTCGGTTTTTCCATACCGTTAGCAACATGCCAATCTAAAATACGACCAACAAATGGCGAGATTAAAAATACGTTAGCATCGGCGCAAGCACGTGCTTGGGCATCACTAAACAATAAAGTAAGGTTACATTTAGTACCTTCTTTTTCTAGTTGTTCAGCGGCTTTAATGCCTTCCCAAGTAGAGGCTACTTTAATTAAGATTTTATCTTTGCTTACGCCTTCTTTTTCGTAAAGACTAAGTAGCGTGTGCGCTTTATCAATAGTTGCTTGGGTATCAAACGAAAGACGTGCATCTACCTCAGTAGAAATATAACCAGGTACAATAGCGCTAATTTCTTTACCTAATAATACCGCAAAGTAGTCGCATGCTAGCGCTAGTTGCTTAGCTGGATCTTGCTCGGTTTCTTTGGCGTAGCTCCATGCTTTATTTAAATAAGGCTTATAGGCTTCAATCTCGCTCGCTTTTAATAGCAATGACGGATTGGTCGTTGCGTCTTCTGGTTGATGCTTTTTAATTGCTTCAATATCACCCGTGTCGGCCACGATTGATGAATGTTGTTTTAGCCTTTGTAGCGCGTTAGTCATTTGCTTTCCTCATTCCAAGCAAGTTAAAAGAAAATCTAAACTACTTTAATATTACACCATACTGCAACAGCGAAGTAATGCTTGATAGGTCTTATGTCCTTATCAATATAAAAACGGTTATGTATGAATTATTAAGGTAGGATCAGTCTGTTTAATATTAAACAAAACGTGCTTTTCGTTTCATTTAATGTTGAAATTGACATTAAATAAATTACAAGTCAATAGCTAACTATGATCACTGTTATTTCACCTGCAAAAAATCTTGATTACACCACGCCACCTGCAACCGATAAGTTCACTCAACCGGAATTACTTGAGCACAGCGAAGCACTGATGCAAGTATGCCGTGAACTAACCCCTGCGCAAATTGGCAGCCTGATGAAAATTAGCGATAAGCTCTCAGGGCTTAACGCTGCTCGCTTTAGTGAGTGGGCACAGCCATTTACCACAGAAAACGCTAAACAAGCGGTACTGGCCTTTAATGGCGATGTATATGGTGGTTTAGATGCTAGCACGCTAACGGCTAATCAGCTTGATTACGCACAAAGCCACCTACGCATATTATCGGGCTTATATGGGCTTTTAAAGCCGCTTGATTTAATGCAAGCGTATCGCCTTGAAATGGGCACCAAGCTTGAAAACAGTCGTGGTAAAAACCTGTATGAGTTTTGGGGCAGTGTAATTGCCAATAAACTTAACGAGGTATTAAAAGCCGAGGACGCCCAATACTTAGTTAACCTTGCTTCAAACGAGTACTTTAAAGCGGTTGATAAAAAAGCCCTTAATGCACAAATAATTACTCCACACTTTAAAGACTGTAAAAATGGTCAATATAAAGTAATTAGTTTTTACGCTAAAAAAGCACGAGGCATGATGGCGCGTTACCTCATCGAAAATAAAGTAACTCAGCTAAGCCAGCTTAAAGAGTTTACAGTAGCGGGTTATTACTTTAGCGCCGAAGCAAGTGTGAAAGAGCTTGAGCCAGTATTTTTACGCGATGAACAAAGCTAAAACTTAAACCTTTACCTAATCTATAAAAGCCATGCACAGCATGGCTTTTTTAATACTGGCGCTATACTTGCAATTGATATGCGAATTCAAGATTGATTCTAATCACATTATAAATCAATAGGTGCAAGTTACATGTTTAGTATTCCCTCAATTAGCGACGCCGAAAAACTTATCGAAGAAAAGCTCGGAGGGTGGTTTGATGTCGTTATAAGCCATATTCCTAATTTTATTGTGGCAGTTATTATTGTCATTCTATTTTCTATGCTGGCTCGCTTTGCCGGTAACTTAATGAAAAATTTATTACGCCGCTCCCTCGATTCAAAACAGATAGCTGATTTAATGGCTTCTATATTTAAAGTGCTGATATTAAGTGTAGGAGTGTTTATAGCACTGGATTTTATGGGCTTAAAAGGCACGGTAACGTCATTACTAGCTGGTGCCGGTATTGTTGGTTTAGCGATTGGTTTTGCATTTCAAGATATGACCGAAAACTTAATAGCAGGTATTGCTATGGGTATTCGTAAGCCATTTAAACCAGGTGATGTAATAAAAACTGATGATGTGTTTGGCTCTGTGCATTCAATAAACCTGCGTAATACACTAATAGAGAGCTTTTATGGGCAGCAAATACTAGTGCCTAATAAAATACTATTTAGAAATGTATTGCGAAACTACAGCACGCTAGGCATTAGACGCATAGAAGTGCCGGTAAGAATTTCATTAACAGAAGACATAGAAAAAGCCGCAAACGTTATTGTGGATAAAATTAATCAATTTGAGTTTGTAATACGCCAAGATGAAACGGCCGTATACGCAGAGAGTTTTGGCGACAGTAGTATTAATTTATTATTGTGGTTTTGGATTAAATACCCTGGTGAGCCAGACTTTATGACAGTACGCCACAAAGGTGTTGTGGCAGTACAGCAAGCACTAAATGAGGCTGATATTCGTATTCCATTCCCAATACGTAGTTTAGATTTTGGGGTTAAAGATGGCGAAAACCTCGATGCAATAATAAGTAATAAAGTAAATACACAATCGTCAAAGCAAGAAGGAGCCGATGGCTCTACAATCAATAAAGAAGACTAGATAACCTGAACGCTGGTTAAATTATATTGCGTAAAAGTTACTTTTAACCAGCGCGTATTTACACAGTAATGTGCGCTGGTTTATTTATTAAACCAGCAACCAAGTTGCGGTGCCTAAAAAGGCAAATATACCTACTATATCGGTTACTGTAGTGAGTATTACACTGCCAGCAAGTGCAGGGTCTATTTTCATACGTTTAAGTATTATAGGAATACACGCACCCGCCACACCCGCAACAACTAAGTTCATAAACATTGCAAACGCCAGTACCGCGCCAAGCATTAAGTCCCATTGCCATAGGGCTATAACACTGGCAATTAAAACAGCCCATAAAATACCGTTTAATGCACCAATGGCGAGCTCTTTTATCATTACAAAACGTTGGTTAGTTTGGTTAATATGACCCACTGCTATACCACGAATAACCAAGGTTAATGACTGGCTACCGGCCACCCCACCCATTGAGGGGACAATGCCGTTAAGCACGGCTAAAATAGGCAGTATTGCTAAAGTGCCTTCAAAAAAGCTGGCAACAAAAGCAGCTGCCAGAGCCGTTAATAAGTTAACACCTAGCCAAACAGAGCGTTTTTTTGAGCTTTTTAAAACCGGTGCAAAGGTATCTTCTTCATCATCAAGACCCGCTAAACCTAATAAGTGATGCTCTGCGTCTTCACGAATTACATCAACAATGTCATCGATAGTAACACGGCCAAGTAGCTGGGCGTTGTCGTCAACTACTGGGGCTGATATCCAGTTATGACGTTCAAATAACTGCGCCACTTCGCTTTCATCCATCGAAATAGGAATAGACTCACAGTCTTCATCCATCAGGTCGTGAACAATTTTTTCGGGCGAATTGGTTAGTAAGGTACTTAACGATAAAGCGCCTAAAAAACAGTTATGCTTATCGACAACGTAAAGGTCGTCGGTACCCTCAGGGAGTTCGCCGCGCAGACGAATGTAACGCAGTACCACATCTAGGGTTACATCAGGGCGAATGGTTACTGTATCTGTGTTCATCAGCGCGCCAGCAGAGCGTTCCTGATAGGAGAGTGCTTGCGTAGCACGTTCTCTATCTTGAATGTCCATGGCGCTAACCACGTCTTTATAAACCGTGTCAGGCAGGCTTCGCAGTACTTCACCTAAGTCATCGTGGCCCATGTCTTCAGTGGCAGCAGCAATGTGCTTAGGTTCCATTTGGGCAATAATGCCTAAACGTACATCTTCAGAGAGTTCTTCAAGGACATCACCTTGTACATCTGGATCAACTAATTGCCAGAGCAGGCGACGAACTTTATGTGGTGATGATTCTAGTAAAAGTGCGGTATCACAAGGAGCTGTTTTTGCCAGCATGCGCCTAACTTGAACAAACTGGCCACTATTGAGTGACTTGGTCACTTGTTGTAATTGTTGTAGTGGATAGTCTTGTTCGAAAGTTTCGGGCATTGGCGTCCTTAATTTATTTTTATAACGTTAGGGAAGAAGTTAGTCATTAACTTCGTTCAGTTTATCTTACTTTTTTTAGCCAAACTAGCTTAAGGTTTCACTAACCCTATATTTTAGCTCGTTTACTTGGTTTAAATAAAGTGCCTACTATTCTTGTTCGTTAAAGCGCTGCGCTATTAATTGGCCAACGGCATGTAAAGCATGCTCTGCATCGGGTCCTTCGCACACTACTTTTACTTCTTTACCTTGGCTGCTTTCTAGTAACATTAAAGCCAGTACGCTATCGCCAGCGGCTTCTTTTTCATCTTGAAATAAGGTAATAGATGCGTCAAATTGTACCGCTAATTGTGCTAATACGGTAGCAGCTCTAGCATGCAGGCCTAGCTTGTTTTTTATTAAAAATGTATTTTCTAAGCGCATAAGATACTCTACTTAAGCTGAACAGATGATTATTTAAATTGAATTATTTTTCTTGCTCGCGATGGCGAATTTTTACATTAGGGTGAGACATAGCAAAGCTTTCACCAATTGTTTGCGCTAAATAAACTGAGCGGTGCTGACCACCAGTACAACCAATAGCAATGGTTAAATAACTGCGATTATTACGCTCTAGGTGTGGTAACCACGTTTGTACAAAGGTTTGAATTTGCCAAGTGAATTTTTGCACAATACTATGACTAGCTAAATAATCTTTTACAGGTTGATCTAATCCAGTTAAAGGCTTGAGCTCCGGTTCCCAGTGTGGGTTTGGTAAAAAACGCGCATCAAAAACATAATCAGCACCTTTGGGAATACCATGCTTAAAGCCAAACGACTCAAAGGTAATGATAAGCTGTTTGTCTTTTTTACCGAGTATGGTTTCACGCATAGATTCAGCAAGTTGATGCACACTTAAATCGGTTGTATCAATGACATGATCAGCCTGCGTTACGAGTACATCGAGTAATTCTTTTTCTTTTTGTATTGCTAAATCTAGCGGTAGCGAATCAATCGAAAGCGGGTGCAAACGACGTGTTTCTGAATAACGGCGGATTAATGTTTGATCGTCGCTATCTAAATAAAATAACGTTGGTTTAGCAAAGTCGGGCAAGTACTCAAGAATATCGTTAAACTGCTGCTGGTCTTTAGGCAGGTTACGCACGTCTATACTAACGGCTATTTTATCGTAGTTATCAGAGACACTGCGCACTAATGAAGGCAGCAAATTTACCGGAATATTATCTACACAATAGTAACCTAAATCTTCTACAACACGTAAAGCAACTGACTTACCAGAACCTGATCGGCCACTTATAATAATTAATTCCATTTACCACCCCTTTATTAGTAACTAGGATTGATTCAAAATAACTTGGTATAACGCTTCATCAGACTTTGCCGCACGCAATTGCTTACAAAACTCTTTATCGTTTAGTTTATCAGCTATTGTGGCTAGTGTTTTCAAGTGCTGCTGGTTATCGCCATCGGGCACTATAAGCGCAACAAAAATATCAACTGGACGATTATCAATTGCATCAAAATTAATAGCGGTTTCGCTTATTAAAATTAAGGCAAGAGGCTCTTGTGCCCCGCTCATACGGCCATGTGGAATTGCTATTCCTCGGCCAATACCGGTACTACCTAACTTTTCTCTTGCCAATAAAGCAGTGAGAATATCTTGCTGAGGTAAATACGGCATTTTTTTATGCGCGAGTTCACTGATGAATTCTAAAATTCTTTTTTTACTATTAAAAAGGACCACAGCTTTGCTGCAGTCCTGGCATATAAGTGAGCTTAATTTCATAGTGTTAGTGTCGAGCAAACTTCTCTTTGTGTTTAATTACTTGACGATCGAGTTTGTCAATCAACGAGTCAATGGCAGCGTACATATCTTGGTGTTCGGTCGATGCAAATAGCTCAGCGCCACTTACAAAAATTGTTGCTTCAGCTTTTTGACTTAATTTTTCTACATCGAGAATAACATGCACATTAGTTATGTGATCTGAGTGTCTTTGCAGCTTTGCAAATTTATTATTTACATAGTCTCTTAATGAGTCTGTAATGTCTACATGACGACCAGTTAAGTTTAGTTGCATCAGCATTTTCCTCTTTGTTGTACGTCTTAAATCAAGCTTTTACGTTGATTCGACGGGGGAATAGCCAGAGATTCGCGATATTTTGCAATTGTCCGTCTAGCTACTTTAATTCCTTGCTCAGCCAATATATCTGCAATCTTGCTATCACTCAATGGTTTGGCTAAGTTTTCTGCAGCTATCAACTTTTTAATCAAGGCACGTATGGCAGTTGATGAACATTCGCCACCATTTTCGGTGCTTACATGGCTTGAAAAAAAGTACTTAAGCTCAAAAATGCCACGTGGAGTGTGCATATATTTTTGCGTAGTGACCCGTGAAATAGTCGACTCGTGCATTTCAACTATTTCGGCAACATCGTTTAAAACCATAGGTTTCATGGCTTCTGGGCCATGTTCAAAAAACGCTTGTTGCTGCTTAACAATACAATTAGTTACTTTCAGGAGGGTTTCGTTTCTACTTTCTAGGCTTTTAATAAACCATTTAGCTTCTTGTAAGTGCGAGCGAATAAATTGGCTGTCACCGCTGGATTTTACTGTACGAGACATAGCCGCATATTGGCTGTTAACACGTATTTTTGGCATGCTATCTGGGTTTAGCTCTACCACCCAGCGGCCTTTTATTTTTTTAACAGACACGTCAGGTATAACGTATTCAGACTCTTCTCTGACAATAGTATCCGCAGGCTTAGGATTAAGCGTATGAATAAGTGTCATTATTTCTTTAAGCTCTTCTTCTTTGAGCTTAGTTTTTTTCATTAACGTACGATAGTCGCGAGCAGCGAGTAAATCGATATGATCAGTTAACACCATTTTTGTTTCGTTAATATAAGGGGTGTCTTTATCAAATTGATTTAATTGAATGCATAAGCATTCTTGCAAGCTGCGAGCTGCAATACCAACAGGATCAAATAATTGAATGCGCTTTAGCACTGCTTCTATTTCATCTAGTTCTACTTCGTGTTCGTCGTCAGTTTCTTGGTTAAAGCTTGCTAAAAGGTCTTCGCAACTGAGGGTTAAAATACCAGAGTCATCTACGGCTTCAACGATAGCTATGGCAATAGCTTCGTCGGTAGGGCTAAAAGGGGTGAGCTGTAATTGCCACATTAAGTATTCATGCAGGGTTTCGGTTGATGCACCTTGATAAATAGATTCATCTTCAGGCATTGGCCCTGATGAAGAGGCAGGCGCTGCGCTCATATATTCATCCCATGATACATCCATGGCCATGTCGTCGCTTATGGTGTCTTTATTTAGTGCTTCGCCGCTATCTTGCTCATACTCGCTTGGGGTGTCGTCAGCAGAGGCGCTAACAGTAATGTCATCTGCTTTTTGCTCGTTTTTACCTGCTGATTCTTCCGTGTAATCTTGTTCATCAACTTCAAGTAATGGGTTGCTATCAAGTGCTTCTTGTATTTCTTGCTGGAGATCCAAGGTACTAAGCTGCAATAAGCGAATAGCCTGTTGCAGTTGCGGAGTCATTGTAAGTTGCTGGCCCATGCGCAGCTGTAATGATTGCCTCATTTATCTCTAACAATCCTTATAAATTGATATGATTAATCTTAGCAGATGCTTATAGTAATAACATAAATATTACAGTTTGAACTGCTCGCCTAAATAAACATCACGTACTGTTTTATCGTTTAATACAAATTCAGGAGTACCAGATGCAATTAGCTCCCCATGAGAAACAATGTAGGCTTTTTCACAAACATCAAGGGTTTCCCTTACATTGTGGTCGGTAATTAGTACGCCAATACCACGATTTTTAAGGTGTTCTATAATTTTTTTAATATCGAGTACTGAAATAGGATCCACGCCAGCAAAGGGCTCATCAAGCAATATAAATTTAGGATCTGCAGCTAAAGCACGTGCTATTTCTACGCGGCGACGTTCACCACCAGATAGCGCCATACCTAAGCTGTCGCGAATATGTTGCAGGCTAAATTCGTCCAATAAACTATTTAGGGTTTCTTCCCTGGCTTGTTTATTTAGTTGCTTACGCGTTTCTAAAATAGCCATTAAATTTTGATACACAGTGAGCTTTCTAAAAATAGAAGATTCTTGTGGTAAATAACCAATACCTAAACGAGCACGGCTGTGCATAGGAAGTAAGGTAATATCGTTATCATCAATTAATATTTTACCTTTGTCGCTAGGAACTAAGCCTACAATCATGTAAAAGGTAGTGGTTTTACCTGCGCCATTTGGGCCAAGTAAACCAACAATGCTGCCAGCTTTTACTTCAAGTCCTACATTTTTAACAACTTCACGGCCTTTATAGCTTTTTGCTAATAGCTCTGCTTTTAATGTACTCATGGCTGACCTTTATTGAGTTTTTGTTCTTTTTTTACGTCTATAGGCACTAAAATAGTGTGTACCCGATCAGTTGAGTTTTCATCTTTTTCAGCACTTATAAGCTGTTGCTCTATATCGTAGGTGATGCTTTTAGCCGTAATTTTTTGCCCAGCTTGAGAAATGTTTGCATCTCCTACCAGGGTTAAAAAACGTTTCGCTACATCGTAACGTACTTCGTTAGCGCTGGCGCTCATGACAGTACCATCTGCTTGCTTTTCTTCAAAATATGCAGGACTGCCCGTGGCAATTAATAGTTGTTTATTATCGCCAAGTTCGTCGCGCTTATGTACTTCTAAACGATCGGCGGTGATACGACGATTGCCGTGAATTATCTCGACATTTTTTTCAAAAATACCAACGTTTTCTTTTAGTTGACCTTCTTGTCGGTCAGCACTAATAGAAATTTGATTAGCTAATGGGGAAGTACTTTGCTCTGCCGCATTACTATTAAATACAAGTATAAGCGATGGAATAATAAGTATTTTTGCAAGGTTATTGGTCATAATATAGTGTTCGCGTATGGTTAATTAGTTTTATCACCTCGGTTGTTAAATTGGCTTCAAGGCCTTTACCGGTGATCTTTAAATTCGGTCCAGTTATAATAACGGGCTGTTCGCTGCGCATAGTGAGTAGCATTATATCTACTTGAATATTGTCGGCGGTAATTTTGTCTATCATTGCGCCATCAATTAAGTTTTGGGCAGTTACATTACCCTCTAAAATTAATTGTCTTTCATCGTAAAGTGTTGCTTCATCAGCATTGATACGCCACGTTTTTTGTCTGTCGTCGTACAATATGAAAGTAGGTTTTTCGAATAAGGTAAATCCTAGCTGCTCGTAAAGCTCCGTTTTAACCGCAGTTACTTTATGGCTAATTTCACCGTTTTCGTCAAAAGCTGTTTGTTTTAGCTCAATGGCGGTGTAATCGGGTTTAGCTATTACTTCTGAGTCGGCTTTAGCAACCGTATTTACCTGAGTAAAATAAGGGTACCAAAGCCAAACCATACAGGTGATGAATAAAACGCTTAAGACTATGCGCGCTATATTCATGAACTGGTGCCTTGGCTAGTTAATGGTTTATTGTTTTCAAGCATAAGTAAGTCGGTTAGCTCTCTTACTGCACCAAAACCACCCGGCATTCGCGTAGTGTAATGTGCTAAGCGTTTAATTAGTGGGTGCGCGTCGTTTACTGCGACTGCAAAGCCAACTAACTCCATAACAGGCATATCAGGGCCATCATCACCAATATAAGCAATTTGCTCATCGCTCAAATTAAGCTTGTTTTTAAGTTCTTGGTAGGCAATAAGCTTGTTTTCTTGACCTTGATAAATATGCTGCACGGTTAAGCTGGTCATACGTTGTTGTACTATTTGCGAGTGCCTGCCGGTAATAACCGCTACTTCAAAGCCGCTGTTAATAAGTGCTTTAATACCAAAGCCATCTTTTGTATTAAATGCTTTTAGCTCTTCACCTTGGTTGCCAAGATAAATTCGGCCATCAGAAAATACACCATCAATGTCGCATATAAGTAGTTTTACTTTTTTTGCGCGCGCTTTAGCGTCATCACTTAGCGCTTGATAGAGTTCTTCAAATTGCATTTATAATACTCCTGCTTTAAGTAGGTCTTGCATATTGAGTGCCCCAATAGGCTGATTATGCTCATTAATAATAATTAAGCCATTAATGCGTTTATGTTCCATGATATTAAGCGCTTGCGCAGCAAGCATATCTTGGGTTGCCGTGGTACACGATTTAGTCATTACTGCATCTATTGACGTGGTATGAATATCAACGCGTTGCTCTAAAATACGGCGTAAATCACCATCGGTAAATAACCCAGCGAGTTGCTGATTATCGTCAACTATGGCGGTCATACCTAAGCCTTTAGCTGTCATTTCAATCAGCGCATCTTTAATAGTTTGCGAAGTAGTTATAATAGGCGTATTTACACCGCTGTGCATAACATCTTTTAAGGTGAGCAGTAATCGCTTCCCTAAACTGCCACCGGGATGCGATAGTGCAAAGTCATCGGCAGTAAATCCGCGTGCTTCTAACAGTGCTACCGCCATTGCATCGCCCATAGCGAGTGTTGCCGTGGTACTGGCTGTTGGTGCTAAGCCTAATGAGCAGGCTTCTTTTTCTACTTTAATGCATACATGCACGTTAGCAAGTGTGGCCATGGTTGATTGTGTATTTCCTGTCATGGAAATAATTTTTGCACCAAGGCGTTTTAACACTGGAATAATATTAAGTACTTCACTGGTTTCGCCTGAGTTAGAAATAAGCATAACGACATCGTTTTTAGTGATCATGCCCAAATCGCCGTGGCTGGCTTCGCCTGGGTGCACAAAAAAAGCAGGGCTACCAGTGCTTGCTAAAGTTGCCGCAATTTTATGGCCAATATGCCCCGACTTACCCATACCAATAATTATAATACGGCCGCTGCAGTCATACATAAGCTGACATGCCTGATGAAAATTATCATCTACATATTGTTTTATATCAAAAAGTGCTTGGCGCTCGATATCAAGAACACGTAGCCCTTGCTCGATAAAACTTAGCTTGGTCATAGACAACTCTTACCCTATTTGACTAAAGATGTAACCTTGGTAAATCAAAAATGCGCTTAGCAGTAAACCACCTTCTACTCTATTGATACGCTGAGCGCCTCTAAAGTTCAATGACATAACAATAAGTGCCAAGGTTGCTGCAATCATAATCAGTACATCACGATTAGCAATAGAAGGGTCGATTATCGATGGATTGATAATACCGGCAAGTGGTAACACGGCTAAAATATTAAAAATATTTGAGCCCACAATATTACCCAGTGCTAGGTCATCTTCATTTTTAAGCACACCTGCAACAGACGCTGCCAGTTCTGGTAAACTGGTGCCAATAGCAATAATAGTTAAGCCAATTACCAAGTCACTTAAGCCAAAGAATTTTGCAATATCGACAGCTGAGCCAACTAAAAAGTGAGAACTAACAGGAAGTAATATCAAGCCTACAATGAGCCAAAAAACTGCCTTTTTAGTGGGAACGTTATCGGGTACTTCATCGCAGGCTTCGTTTACAAATGGATCGTTATTATTTTTAGCTCTTAGGGAGATAATAATAAGTCCAAAAATAAATACAACAAAACCAATAAGTAGGGAAATTGCTTCTGGGTATGAAAAATAGTTATCTGAAAAAATATACCAAGTAGCTAACGAAATAATTAATACCAAAGGTATTTCACGTTTTAAGGTGCTTGATGAAACAGACAGCGGGCGCAATAAAGCGGTAATACCCAGTACTAATAAAATATTGGTTATGTTTGAGCCAACGGCATTGCCTATGGCAGTATCGGTTTTACCGGCTAAAGCGGCAGAAGCCGAAACCATCATTTCAGGCGCTGATGAACCCATTGCAACAACGGTTAACCCTACAATTAAAGTAGGCACACCAAAGTTTTTCGCCAGTGCTGCGGCGCCATAAACGAACTTGTCAGCGCTCCAAACTAGGCCAGCAAGACCAAAAATTAAAATAACAAATGAGGTAACCATTGTATTGAACCAGTTATTGAAAATACATATTGCGCGAATAGTAACAAAAGCCAATCTGAAAGTATAAATAAAACAGTGGCGAAGAGAGCGGTTAATCACTTATTTTATAAATATTTAGGGTATGCTATGCAAAGGTTTAAGCCAAGGTTAAGGTGGTTTGAGCGAGCCTTATAACTGTTTTGGCAATTACATTACAAAATCTTACGAATTGTTTTTTCCATCTTGGTCGAAAAAGCCTTAAAATAGGAATACGAGTGAATATTGTTATGGAGAGCGACTTGTCGCAATCAATAGTAGAAGTCAAGGATGTTTGCTTTTCAAGGGGCGATAGAATCATATATAAAAATATGAGTTTTAGTGTTCCTAAAGGTAAAATCACTGCCATTATGGGGCCAAGCGGCATTGGTAAAACTACCATGCTACGTTTAATTGGCGGTCAGCTAAAGCCTGACTCTGGTGATATTTTATTTGAAGGCAGTAGCATTCCAAAAATGTCACGTAAAGCCCTATATGAAGCGCGTACCAAAATGAGTATGCTTTTTCAAAGTGGTGCATTATTTACTGACATGTCGGTATTCGATAATATAGCTTTTCCGATTCGAGAGCACACTAAGCTAAGTGAAGACCTTATTCGTTTAGTGGTATTAATGAAGTTACAAGCTGTGGGTTTACGAGGCGCTAAAGATTTAATGCCATCGGAGTTGTCAGGTGGTATGGCTCGCCGTGCAGCTTTAGCCCGCTCTATAGCACTTGACCCTGAATTAATTATGTATGATGAGCCATTTGCAGGCCAAGACCCTATTTCTATGGGAGTACTGGTAAAGCTTATAAAGTCACTCAATGAAGTGCTTGGTTTATCGTCTTTAATCGTGACCCATGATGTGAACGAAGTCATGAGCATTGCCGATCACGTTATAATAATTGCCGATCAAGGTGTTATTGGCAGTGGATCGCCAGAACAAATGCGTCAACATGAATCTCCTTTGGTACAGCAGTTCTTAAAAGGCTTATCGGATGGTCCTGTGCCATTTCATTTCCCGGCACAAATATATGCAGATGAGTTGCTTGGAGAGAATAAATGATGTTGAATTTTCTGCAAAAAATAGGGCATAAAACACTAGGTCGTTTTGCAGCGCTAGGGCGCTCAGCGAACATGTTATTTGGTGCACTTGTGCACATACCTAACTTTAAAAAAGGCCCCCCCTTACTCATTCGCCAGCTTTATATGGTGGGCTCACAATCGTTGCTCATTATTGTGGTGTCGGGGTTGTTTATTGGCATGGTATTAGCGCTGCAAGGCTATACAGTGCTGGTTGGTTATGGTGCAGAGGATAGCTTAGGCCCTTTAGTTGCGCTGAGTTTGCTCAGAGAGTTAGGTCCTGTGGTTACTGCATTGCTATTTGCTGGGCGGGCGGGCAGTGCGCTCACCGCTGAAATTGGCTTAATGAAAGCAACCGAGCAATTGTCATCACTCGAAATGATGGCCATTGATCCATTGAAACGTATAATTGCACCGCGTTTTTGGGCTGGTTTAATAAGTATGCCGTTGTTAGCATTAATATTTTCGGCAGTGGCTATTATTGGTGCCCATTTAGTCGGCGTTGATTGGCTAGGCGTTGATACCGGAAGCTTTTGGTCAATTATGCAATCACAAGTTTCGTTTCAGCAAGACATACTCAATGGCATAATTAAAAGCGTTGTATTTGCTATTGTAGTGACCTGGATCGCCCTTTATAAAGGATATGATTGTGTACCAACTTCTGAGGGGATCAGTAAAGCAACCACAGAAACCGTGGTGCACTCATCTTTAGCAGTGTTAGGGTTTGACTTTCTTTTGACAGCGGTAATGTTTACCAACTAGTAGGGTATAGATAATGAATTCACGGAAATTAGAGATTTTAGTTGGTTTTTTTGTCGCACTAGGCATTTTAGCATTTGCTATGCTTGCGCTTAAAGTGGCCAACACTGGTATTAGTGGCTCAGGTGACACATACACACTTAATGCTAAATTTGAAAACATAGGCTCATTAAAGCCCCGTGCACCCATTAAAGTGGGCGGTGTGGTTATTGGCCGGGTAGAATCTATTTATGTTCATCCGCAAGAATTTTTACCAGTTGTTAATATGACCATTGATGCACAGTATTTATGTCGTTTTTCAGACACTAGCTCAATCTCTATTTTAACGTCAGGCATTTTAGGTGAGCAGTACTTAGGGATTAATCCTGTTATTGCACCAGAATCTGCAGAGCAGCGTTGTTTAGGTTTAACTGTGGTACATAACGAACAAGATCAAGCAATTGATGATTTATTTGGCGTAGAAAGTAAAGCGCTAGGTGACGGTGGATCTATTACCGATACTAAGTCTGCCTTAGTGCTAGAAGAGTTAATTGGGCAGTTTTTATTCAACCAAGGTAGTGAGTAATTATTATGTTGAAAAAGTTTTTAGTTATTGCAGCGCTTAGTACCCTAACGTTTGCACAGGTAGTTAAAGCTGCCGATGTTAAACTAACAGATCCTAACAAAATGGTACGTCAAGTGGCAGATAATACCTTTGAGCGGATCACAAAAGATCAGCCATTAATTATTAAAAATAATGAGCATTTACGTGTCATTGTTGAAGAAGAATTAATGCCCTACATTGACTACAAATATGCGGCACTGCGAGTGTTAGGCAGCGAAGTATCAAAAGTGCGTGCAATAACCGATGAAGCTGAAAAAGCGCGCGCAATTAAAGATATTCAGCGCTTTATTGTAGTATTTAGAGAGTACCTAGTAGCAACGTATGCAGGTGTTTTTACCCAATACACCAACCAACAAGTCGAGTTTGGCGCACCACAACCTTTTAAAGGTAAAGATGTGGTGGTAGTAAAAAGCAAGATAATTGAAGCGGGTAAACCCGATATTAAAATTGACTTTAAAGTACGTGAAGACAGAAGTGGTGAATGGCGTGCTTACGATATGATTGCAGAAGGTATTAGCTTACTAGATGCAAAGCAAAGTGAGCTACAAGGCATGTTACGCCAACAAGGTATTGACCACGTAAGTAACCTTTTAGAGCAAAAGAGCCAACTGCCAGTACAGTTTAGAGGCAGCGACACCAATGACTAAGTTGGTGATAAGCCAAGTTGATGAGCAACATTTTCGAGTCAGTGGTGAGCTTACTCGAAGTTCAATTGGCGATGAAAAAGGCCTGGGCAGTCAGGCAATAACCAAGCATAAAATCTGCTACTTTGACCTTAGTGACGTATCTAGGGTTGACACAGCAGGCTTAGCTTGGTTAATTCACACTTTTGCGCAGTACAAGCAACAAGGCATTCGCCTTGAGTTGCAAAATCCACCTGAACAATTGCAAAATTTAATGCAATTGGGTCAAGTTACAACCCTATTTGAGTGAGAGTTATGGAAACTAGCCAAGTCGAAATATTATTACGCGATGAACTTCAATTAGCAGAAGTACATGTTAAAGCCAATGGTAGCCATTATGAAGTAATAGCTGTTGGCGAATGCTTTGACGGTTTAAGCCGAGTGAAAAAGCAACAGCTAGTTTATGGACCATTAATGAATACTATTTCAGATGGCACCATTCACGCAGTATCAATTCGCGCTTTTACTCCTGTAGAGTGGAAACGCGAACAAAAATTTATTTTACCGCAATAAAAAAGGCCCCTACATGGATCAATTTGTAATTCAAGGTGGCACTTCGCTTGCGGGTGAAGTTACTATCTCTGGCGCTAAAAATGCGGCACTTCCTATTTTATTTGCCGCATTATTAGCCGATGGTAAAAGTACGTTTACTAATGTACCGCGCTTGCGTGACATAGTTACCACCGAAGCGTTATTAAAAACCTTAGGTGCGAGTGTTAATTGGCAAGGCGACACGCTTGTGATTGACGGCGCAACAGTGGATAAAACACTTGCTCCGTATGACCTAGTTAAGCAAATGCGTGCATCGGTACTGACACTCGGGCCTTTAGTGGCGCGTTTTGGTGAAGCACAAGTGTCACTCCCTGGTGGCTGCGCTATTGGGGCTCGACCTGTGGATATTCATATTCAAGGCTTAGAGCGCATGGGCGCACAAATCAACGTAGAAAACGGCTATATTAATGCCAAAGTAAATGGTCGCTTAAAAGGCGCTGAAATCTTTATGGAGATGGTTAGCGTTGGCGCTACTGAAAACCTATTGATGGCCGCGACCTTAGCCGATGGCAAAACTGTGCTTGAAAATGCAGCTTGTGAGCCAGAAATAACAGACTTGGCTAATTGCTTAATTGCTATGGGCGCTAAAATTACGGGTGCGGGTACAAACCGTATTGAAATTGAAGGCGTTGAGCGTTTAGCGGGTTGTGAGCACCGTATTTTACCAGATCGTATTGAAACAGGTACTTTTTTAGTTGCTGCTGCTATGGCCAGTGGCGAAGTGCTGTGTAAGATGACCGATTTTCATTCACTTGAGCCGGTAATTGAAAAGCTACGTGCAACCAATGCATTGTTAGAAGTACATGACAACAGCATTTATTTAGATATGCGCGGCAGAGAATTAAAAGCCGTTAATATTAAAACAGCTCCGCATCCTGGTTTTCCTACCGATATGCAGGCGCAGTTTACCGCATTAAATGTAGTGGCTAATGGTAGTGCCACCATTACCGAAACTATTTTTGAAAACCGCTTTATGCATGTACCTGAGCTACAACGTATGGGCGCAAATATTCGCTTAGAAGGCAACACAGCTATTTGTGGTGATACAAAAACTCTTAGCGGTGCCCAAGTTATGGCAACCGACCTACGTGCATCAGCCAGTTTAATTTTAACCGGTATAGTGGCGCAAGGTGAAACGATAGTTGATCGTATTTATCATGTTGATAGAGGTTATGAGCGCATTGAAGATAAGCTCAGCGCGTTAGGTGCTAATATTAAACGTAGAAGTAGTTAAATAACTATTTAGTTAGTTAAGGTATTTTTAAAGGCCGGATAAGCTAATTTGCTATCCGGCCTTTTTATTAAAGCTTAGTTTCAAGCTCTGCAACCGTCACCATTATTTTTTCTATTTTACCATTGCGGTACAGCTCAAATTCTATTTCTTTACCGGGTTCGGTATTGCCTATTTTTTCTAACACTTTTTGTGGGTTTGCTACCGAAAGTCCTGCTATTTCAATTACAATATCTTGCTCTTCAATACCGGCCTGCCAAGCTGGGCCTAGTGGATCTAAGTTAGTAATACGCATACCTGCCACGGGCGTTAGGCTGTCGTTTACTTCTTTGCCTGTGCTATCTACAGCTGTCCCCTCAAAGCCTAAGTAGCCACGAACCACTCGGCCATGACGAATTAGTTTTGCCATAACCTCTTTTACTAAAGAGTAAGGAACCGCAAAAAATATTCCCTGTATGTTTAAGTTTTCGCGAGTTTTAAATTGCGCAGAAGTAATACCGACTAAATCACCATTGGAATTAACTAATGCACCGCCCGAATTGCCTACATTAATGGCTGCGTCCATTTGCAATAAATTATTATAAGGACTGTCGGTGATTTTTTGTTTGCCGGTGGCGCTAATAATGCCTTGGGTAATGGTTTGCCCTAAATTTAAAGGGTTACCAATGGCCAGTACAATGTCGCCAACACTTGATGAGTAGTCATCGTTAACAGGAATAACAGGTAAGTGATCGGCATTAATTTTTAAGAGCGCAAGGTCAGTAATAGTATCAAAACCAATAAGCTGTACATCAAAAAAGCGTCGGCCATCGGTTAATATAACCAGTATTTGGTCGGCATTATTAATCACATGATAATTGGTAAGAATATAGCCATCTTGCGACATGATCACGCCCGAACCTAGTTCTTGTACGGTGTTTTGTTGTTTATAGCGTGGTTCTTTAGAGATACTTTCTGAAAAAACGGTGACTACCGAAGGAGCCGCACGCTTAACCGCATCTGAAAAGCTTAAATGGTTGCTACTCATAGCACTGGGCAGTGGCACATTAGGCAGCAATGCAGTGCGCATATTAGGACTAAAAAAAACCACTAAAAAAGCAATACCTAGGCCTGCAAATAGAGGAGGGAGTATAAATTTTAAGATTTTTAGCACAAGATTCTTATTGTTAGTGAGCAATCTCTTTATGATGGCCAAAAAAAATAACAGCGGCAAGTGCCGCTGTTACTTTTATTGCATTTTAACGGTTATAAATTATTGAATGAGTACAAATATAGACTCACGACCGCGTTTTACCCCTAATACAATGTTGCCTTTGATGTTTTCAATGATCTGGTTCATATCATTTATGCTTTCTACGCGCTGGCGATTTACTTGCACAATAATATCACCTTCTTCAAGACCAACACGCGCTGCAGGAGAGCGCGGATCTACCGTACTAACTTCAATACCCTTAGCGTTATTTTTCTTAACGTTTTCTAATGTGGCACCTTGAAATGCAGGGTGTAATTCTTCGCCAGTTGCGGTAATACCAGATGCGCCATCTAGGGTTACTTTAACGGTTTTTATCTTACCATCGCGGTAAATACCTAATTTAACGTCTCGGCCTTCGCCTAAGGTTGCTATTTTACTGCGTAATTCATGAAAGCCGCTAATATCACTACCATTAATGCTAATAATAACATCGCCTGCTTGTATGCCCGCTTTGCTGGCTGCAGTGTTATCCATTACTTGCATAACATACGCGCCCTGTTTTACGTCAAGCTGCTGTGCTTTGGCAAGCCCAGCATCGAGAGGGCGACCTGATATTCCTAGCGAGCCACGGCGAACTTCACCGTGTTCAATAATTTGATCAACTAAGTTTTTCATCATATTAGAAGGAATAGCAAAGCCAATACCTACGTTACCGCCAGATGCGCCTAAAATTGCGGTGTTAATTCCAATTAGCTCGCCATTTAAATTAACTAATGCACCACCAGAGTTACCTTGGTTAATAGCGGCATCGGTTTGAATGAAATCTTCGTAACCTTCAATATTTAAGCCACTGCGACCAAGTGCGCTTACTATGCCAGATGTAACCGTATGGCTTAAACCAAATGGGTTACCAATGGCAACAGCAAAGTCGCCCACCCGTAAATTATCAGAGTTAGCTAGCTTTACTGCGGTTAAATCATCTGCATCTATTTGTAATAAGGCGATATCAGACTCTTTATCAGTGCCAATTTTGGTTGCCTCAAACTCTCGGCCGTCTTCAAGGGTGACTATCATTTTTTCGGCGTCTTGGATCACATGGTTGTTAGTGACCACATAACCTTTCTTAGCATCAATGATAACCCCTGAGCCTAACCCGCTAAATTGACGTTTTTGACTGCGAGGTTGTGGGTTACCAAAAAAGAACTCCAGCGGATCGGCGCGGCGACGTATTTCTTTTGAGCCCGAAACCTGGATACTGACAACACCAGGAGTTATTTGCTCTAACATAGGCGCAAGTGTTGGTAATTGTTGGCCATTTACTGCAATCGGCATTTTTGCGTAAGACGTAACCGGGCTCAATAATAGGCTAGTAGACAAAATAGCTGCGCTGATAAGTGATAATTTCATTTTCATAGTCAGGGTTTACTCCACTTAGGATAAGCGAAAACAAAAAGGGCTACTTTAAAAGCAGCCCTTTTCGGTTTATTTAGGGCCTGTTGACCTTTCAGGATTGTAATTTGTTCTATCTAGAGGGGATTTAATCGCGGCGCGAGATTTGTAACCTAGTGGGCTAAGTAAAAACCGAGCAACAATGAGTAAATTCCCCCTAGGACGAACCCAAGGGCAGCGCATGTTTGTTATTTATGCTGCGTTATCGCCTGTTTATGTGAAATAACCACATGGCACAGGCTCTGCCTTGCCTAAAAATCAAACATACTGCTGCAAATTCAACCTCGAAAGAAAAACAGGCCCTTTAAAACAACAAAGCTGTTATATCTAAAGACTATGGGGTTGAAAAAAAGTTCATCAAGATGCTGTTGAAGATTTTGCTTCGCCAGCAAACAAACCAGACTCACCCGATACGTAATCAGCCGGCTGTGCATCGGCGTTAGAGCGATCTGAGCGGCGCTCTTTAAGTGAAGCTTGTAACTGCTCAGTCATCTCTTTAGAGAAAAAAGGTTCAGCAGGTGCTTTATTTCTGTCCTCTAGTAACAACTGATTAGTTTCTTCAACATGGCTAAGTAACTGATCGTAATTGTCTTTCATTTTAGTTACTAACTTACCAGTATTTGCTAAGTGATCAGCTACATCTTGTCGATATTGCTCTAGCGTATTTTTTGCTTGTTCAACCTGCTCTTCTAATTCATCATGCTTGAACTGTTTTTTAGTGACAAATGCACCGATGAAAAATGCGGCTATAGCAACAATAATAACTAAACCGACCCATGTAAATGTACCCATAAATATCACCTCTTTGGGAAAATAACTAACGAATATCTTAAATCAAACTAAGTCTAATATACCCTGACTAATGATGCGTGTTAATATGCTTTGTAAATTAAACTGCGTTTTAACTGTAAATAGATATGACTCCTTGGCAAACATACCAGCAAGACCTCAAGCGTGATGACTTTGTATACGACGCAGCACAAGAAAATGCTGTACGTCATTTACAGCGCTTATATGATGATTTAACTCAAGAAAAACCGCAACCTACCGGTTTTTTTGCAAAGCTATTTAATAAAACAGAGCCTGCACCTATAAAAGGTTTGTATTTTTGGGGCGGAGTAGGGCGTGGTAAAACGTATTTAGTTGATACCTTTTATGAAGCACTACCGGGGCAGCGTAAAATGCGCGTGCATTTTCACCGCTTTATGCACCGAGTACATGACGAGCTTAAAAAATTAAATAAAAAAGAAAATCCACTAGAAATAGTAGCTGATATTTTTAAAGCCGAAACCGATATAATTTGTTTTGATGAATTTTACGTTCAAGACATTACCGATGCTATGTTACTTGGTGGCTTAATGGAAGCACTGTTTGCTCGTGGCATAGTGTTAGTTGCTACGTCGAATATTATTCCCGATGAGTTGTATCGAAATGGCTTACAGCGCGCGCGCTTTTTGCCCGCGATTGCGCTTGTTAATGCAAATACAGAAATAGTAAATGTCGATTCGGGCATAGATTACAGATTAAGAACTTTAGAGCAGGCAGAGATATTTCACAGCCCACTCGATGAGCAAGCCGATAAAAACCTATTTGAATACTTTGATAAGTTATCACACGAACAGGGTAAATCTAATACCGCCATTGAAATTGAAGGGCGCATGATTAAAACCCGTAAAGTATCTGATTGTGTTGTAATGTTTGAGTTTAGCGAATTATGTGAAACCGCGCGTAGCCAAGTAGATTACATGGAAATTAGCCGTTTATATAACACAGTTATTTTGTCTAACGTAAAACAATTTGGGCAAGTGAATGACGACGCAGCAAGACGCTTTATTGCATTAGTAGATGAATTTTACGAACGCCACGTGACTTTAATAATTTCGGCAGAAAAACCCATTACAGAGCTCTATACTCAAGGTAATTTAAGCTTTGAGTTTAAACGCTGCATAAGTCGCTTACAAGAAATGCAGTCGCTAGAGTATTTAGCGAAAGAGCATTTAGCATAAAAGTTAGCGTCTTAGGGCTAATTTACTCTTTTGAGGAAAGGGCTCAATGCTAGAGCCCAATACACAGCGAAGGTCTCTTTAATATAAAGTGCCTAGCAGTTAAAAAATTTGTGGAAAAAACAACCCGCCGGTAGTAATGCAATAAAAGTGCTGATATACTCCCGCTCCTGCCACGTTGCGTTCTATGCCTTCATATAGTCTAGCCACTTGTGAGCGGCGCAAAAGTCTAAAACTCGAAGGGGTTATAGCAAACTTAGAGCAGTAGTTAATATTAACTACTTGTGGTTTTAATTGAAAAACATTGGATTTTTATAAATGAAAACGTTTGTTGCTAAACCAGAAACAGTAAAACGTGACTGGTACGTAGTTGACGCTGAAGGTAAAACTTTAGGTCGCATCGCTACTGAAATCGCTCTCCGCCTACGCGGTAAGCATAAAGTTGAATATACACCGCACGTAGATACTGGTGATTATATCATCGTTATCAACGCTGAAAAAGTTACTGTAACTGGTAACAAATTCAAAAACAAAGTGTACTATTCACACTCTGGTTTTCCAGGTGGTCTTAAGTCTACTACTTTTGATAAACTTCAAGCTGCAAAGCCTGAAATGATCATCGAAAAAGCTGTTAAAGGCATGTTGCCACGTGGTCCTTTAGGCCGCGCTATGTACCGTAAACTTAAAGTTTACACAGGTACTGAGCATAACCATGCTGCACAACAGCCTCAGGTTCTAGACATTTAAGGAGCACCATCATGGCAAATCAATACTACGGTACAGGTCGTCGTAAAAGTTCTAGTGCTCGCGTGTTCTTACGCCCAGGTACTGGTAACATCGTAATCAACAAGCGCTCTTTAGAAGAGTACTTTGGTCGCGAAACAGCACGTATGGTTGTTCATCAAGCTCTAGAGCTTGTTGATATGACTGAAAAGTTTGATCTTCACATCACCGTTTCTGGTGGTGGTACAACTGGTCAAGCTGGTGCAATCCGTCACGGTATTACTCGTGCACTTATGGAGTTTGACGAGTCACTACGTCCACAACTTCGTAAAGCAGGTTTCGTAACTCGTGATGCACGTAAAGTTGAACGTAAGAAAGTGGGTCTTAAGAAAGCGCGTAAGCGTCCACAGTTCTCAAAACGTTAATATTTACGTTATCAAGAATTCAAAAACCCAGCTTATGCTGGGTTTTTTGTTTTTCGCGACATAATAAATGGTAACTTTGACGATAGGTAATTGATAAAATCAGCGTGTTTAATGAGCAAAAGTAAAAAAACACTCAGTGAATACTAAAAAAGTTAAATAATTATCGTAATTAGTTTAAATCCATCAGTTAATTGGTGAATTTTTTTGCTACAATTGGCTGGCAAATAATGTGAGCAGGTTTAGCCCTAGCAAATGCAGTTGTTACTGCTTGTTTTGGTGAGGTTGACCTGAGTCAGTATATTATTTTTACAGAAGCGATATGATAGTCATTCGGCTTCATACTCGAGCTAACTTAATCTATTTTTTGAGCAAGTCAGGATTATTCGAGCATGGGGCTGTGAGTAACCTTGTTTTAAACAAGGATTTAAATATGATCGTTTCTATTTTATAATTCAAAAAAATTAACCTGCTGTAACTGATGTTCTCAATATAGCAAGTGTTGAGAATCATAGTGGAGATAAGTGGATGAGCAATGCGCCTGTAGACAATGGCCGACGTCGCTTTTTAACCATAGCTACCTCTGTTGTTGGTGGTGTTGGTGCGGCTGGGGCTGCTGTTCCTTTTATTGCGTCTTGGAATCCAAGTGAGCGAGCTAAATCTGCGGGTGCGCCTGTAGAAGTAGACATAAGCAAACTTGAGCCAGGACAATTAATACGTGTCGAGTGGCGTGGTAAACCTGTATGGGTTGTATCACGGACCCCAAAAATGCTTGAGCAAATGAAAGGACATGAAGATCAACTTCGTGACCCGCATTCGCAAGAGCCACAACAATTAGAATCATCAACAAATGATTACCGTTCATTGCGTCCAGAAATATTTTTGGCTGTAGGTATTTGTACTCATTTAGGATGTTCACCTAGCTTTTTACAAGGTGGCTTTGGTGAAAAAGTGGAAGGGACTGACGACGGTTTTTACTGTCCATGTCATGGTTCTAAGTTTGATATGGCTGGCCGTGTATTCCAATCGGTACCTGCACCATTAAACCTAGAAATACCACCATACACTTTTCTTGATGAAACCACTATATTAGTGGGCGAAGAACAAGGAGTGGCCTAATGTTTGGTAAGATTATTGGTTGGCTAGACGACCGTATACCATTGACACGTGTCTGGAACATGCATATTGCACAGTACCCAGCACCTAAAAACTTTAACTTTTGGTACTTCTTTGGCTCACTAGCTATGTTAGTACTAGTTAACCAAATTCTTACAGGAATTTGGTTAACTATGAACTATGTACCTTCTGCTGAGGGGGCGTTTGCATCAGTTGAATACATCATGCGTGATGTTGATTATGGCTGGTTATTACGTTATTTACACTCAACCGGTGCATCAGCGTTTTTCATCGTTGTATATTTGCATATGTTCCGTGGCATGATCTACGGTTCTTATCAAAAACCACGGGAATTACTGTGGGTATTTGGTATGTTTATTTTCTTAGCGCTAATGGCCGAAGCATTCATGGGGTACTTATTACCATGGGGGCAAATGTCATTTTGGGGTGCACAGGTAATCATTTCACTATTTGGAGCAATTCCGGTTATAGGTGATGATTTAACACTTTGGATCCGTGGTGATTACGTAATATCAGGTGCAACGCTTAACCGCTTCTTTGCATTGCATGTTATTGCTTTACCATTAGTTATCGTGATTTTAGTATTTTTACACATAGTTGCACTACATGAAGTAGGGTCAAATAACCCTGAAGGCGTAGATAACAAGCGTAAAAAAGGTACGGTAGCTGAAGAAGATAAACCTAAGTTTAAGTTCCATGAATATTATACTGATAAAAAAGATATTCTTGATGCGATCCCGTTCCACCCTTATTACACAGTAAAAGATATTGTGGGTGTGGTTGGTTTCTTAATATTGTTCTGTTGGGTGGTGTTCTTTATGCCAGCCATGGGTGGTTTCTTTTTAGAAGCGCCAAACTTTGAAGCGGCTAACCCGCTGAAAACACCAGAGCATATTTTTCCAGTTTGGTACTTTACGCCATTTTATGCAATCTTACGTGCGATCCCTGATAAGTTAATGGGTGTTGCAGCAATGGGTGCATCTATTGTAGTGCTTGCGTTATTACCTTGGATAGATCGTGGTTCAGTTCGCTCAGTTCGTTACCGTTGTGGTTTCCACAAATGGAACATTGCAGGCTTTGTTGTTACTTTTGTTCTTTTAGGTTGGGTTGGTGCAACACCACAAACTGACATGAAAACAATTGTTTCGCAGATATGTACTGTGACTTACTTTATGTTCTTCGTACTGTTATTTGTATACAGTAAGAATGAAAAAACTAAGCCATTGCCTGAGAGGTTACTGAAATGATGAAAAAGCTACTTATTGGTTTATTTGCTTTATCAATTAATGTGTTGCCGGCAATGGCTGCAGGTCCTTCAGTGGCATTATTAGATGCTGGTAATGACCTAACAGATCAGCCTTCGTTGCAACGCGGTGCTAAATTGTTCATGAACTATTGTGTTGCTTGTCATCAAATGCAATACCAGCGTTATGAACGTACTTTTCGTGATATCGGTATTCCAACGGAAATTGGCGCAGAACAGTTAATTTTTGACGGTTCAAAAGTAGGTAGCCATATTACCAATGCGATGGCGAAAGAAGATGCTGAAAAGTGGTTTGGTGCTGCGCCACCAGATTTAACTAACGTTGCACGTGTTCGTGGTTCTGATTGGATATATACGTATTTAAAATCGTTCTACAAAGATGAGTCACGTCCATTTGGCGTAAACAATACATTGTTTCCATCTGTAGGTATGCCGCATGTTCTGCAAGAACTACAAGGCTTACCAACAGCTATTACAGAAGAAGTAGAAGTGAATGGTCATACTGTGACCAGAATTATTGCTACTGAAACTGATGGCTCAGGTGAATTAAGTGTAGATGAATACGACCAAGCTGCTCGCGATTTAACCAACTTCCTTGAGTACGTGGGTGAACCTTCACGTCTTGAGTCAGAAGCAATAGGTATTAAGGTAATTGGATTTTTATTCATCCTATTTATCTTGGCATTTATGCTTAAGAAAGAATACTGGAGAGATGTTCATTAAGTTTGAACATGTTTAAAGGTAATTTTGCAATAGGGGCTTAAGCCCCTATTGCTGTTTTAGTTATTTAATGGAGGTAGGCATGGCCGTAGCTGCCAATAAGCGCCCTGTAATGACCCTTTTTTCTGGTGCTAACTGTATGTATAGCCACCAAGTACGCATTGTACTTGCTGAAAAAGGTGTAAGTGTAGATATTCATTTGGCTGAAAAAGATAACCTGCCAGAGGCACTTCACGAAATTAACCCTTACGGTACAGTGCCAACACTGATTGACCGTGAGCTTGGTTTATATCAGGCAAATATCATCATGGAATACCTTGATGAACGTTTCCCTCATCCTCCACTAATGCCTGTTTACCCGGTAATGCGTGGCCGTAGCCGTTTAATGATGCACCGTATTGATACTGATTGGTACAGCCTAGCTGACAAAATCACTAACAACGCACCAGATGCTGCTCAAGCTCGTAAAGAGCTAACAGAAGCATTGCTTGCGGTTGCAGCAATCTTTAGCGAAGCACCTTACTTTATGAGTGAAGAGTTTAGCTTAGTAGATTGTTATCTTGCTCCACTATTATGGCGTTTACCTGAATTTGGTATTGAGCTTAACGGTGCAGGTTCTAAAGAGCTTAAAGAGTATATGATCCGCTTATTTGAGCGTGAATCATTCCAAGCTTCTTTAACTGAAACTGAGCGTGAGATCCGTTTATAATGACGCCTAATCGTCCTTATTTATTACGCGCTTTTTTTGATTGGATTGTTGATAACGAATGCACGCCACATTTAGTGGTTGACGCTGATTACCCTGCAGTACAAGTGCCAACACAGTTTGTGCAAGACGGACAAATTGTATTAAACATAAGTCCTTCAGCGGTAACGCAGTTTTCGTTAGATAATGAGCAGCTTAGCTTTAGCGCGCGGTTTGGTGGTCAGCCAATGCAAGTGTATGTGCCTTTAAGGGCTGTACTTGCAATATACGCGCGTGAAAATGGCGAGGGTACGGTCTTTACAGCAGATGAGTTTTTAGAGGACGAAGACGATTTTGCTCCAGATTTTGAAAGTGTTGATTCATCAGCAAATTATGTTGACGAAACACCACCAGAAAAGCCTGAAAAGAAAAAAGGTTCGCATTTACGTGTTATAAAATAATACATTTTATAATCTGTTAATGATAAAAGAAAAACCGCTAATAAGCGGTTTTTTTATGTCTGTATAAAAGTAAAAGGTTTTAGGTATTAGGTATTAGGTAGAGATTAAGCCAAGCACAAAGTTTCGCTTAAGGCTTTATGCCTTAACGTTTGCGGGAGTGGGCTGCGAGACGTGGGTTAAGGTTGATTGTTGTAACGGCGGATTTTCCCACCGGTATAAAAAACCTTGCAGTGTTAACTACAAGGCTTTTATATTCCTCGAACCAGCTATCTTTACAAATATTCAAATACTTTAATTACGCGCTCAACACCCGATACATTACGCGCAATATTTACTGCTTGCTCTGCTTCTGCGTCAGAAACTAAACCCATCAAAAATACTTCGGCATTTTCAGTCACTACTTTAATATTATTACTACTAATATTTTTAGCGGTTAATAGCTGTGCTTTTACTTTTGAGGTTAACCAAGAGTCATGAGTTTGGGTAGTCACCCCAGTATTTGAACCAATACGAATTTGGTTATGTATTTTTCGAATGCCAGCAACACTCTCAATGGCTCTATTAGCTTCGTTTTTCATTTCTTCATTGGCAACTTGGCCAACTAATAAAACAATGCCATTAACGCTTACAGCGCTAATATGAGCAAATTTATGCAAGCGATCTACTTCACTAATTGCAATGCTAGCTTTTATTTCAATATTGCTGTCATCGATCTGAGAGCCAATTGTGCGACGATCGTTTGCAGCTGTTATTGCACTAGCAGTACCAGCAACCACTGCGGCTGCACACCCTTGCAGTAATACAACCGTGCCTAAAATAATAAGGGAGCGTTTAAACATAATTTTCATCCTGCGGGAAAAGCGTTAAATCAACCAGTTCACTTAAACAATGTAAGTTAACTAAATGCGACTCGATAATACGGCTTGGGCGTTTAGAAGGCGTTCTAATCTCAACATCATTAGGGCCAAGTAAACCAACTAGCTCACCGCCGTCATCACCAACCATAACTATGACCTTCATATCCTTAGTTAGTGCCGCCTCTACCGCTGAAATAATTTGTTTTTCATTACCATTAATAGCCAGTGCCAGCAGTAAGTCACCTTGTTGAGCAAAGGCACGTACTTGACGAGCAAACGTGTCGTAATCGTCAACCTGAGTACTTTGCCCTAAGTTAATACTCTCTTGCGATAACGCAATAGCTGGCAGGCAAGGGCGCTCGGTTTCATAATGATTAACTAAAACACCTGCCATGTGTTGAGCAAGCATATGGCAGTTAGCTGTACCGCAACAAATAAGCTTATTGCCGTTGATCAGGCTTTGAGCAATGGTAAAAGCGGCTGACTCTAATGCACTGGGTAATACCTCACCCGCTGCTATTTGTACCTGAATGCTTTCTGTAAAAATTTCTTTAATTGTGTCTTGCATAGAATACCAACAATTTATACCTAGTTCTTTGTTTTTAAAATACGTTTTTGAGCCAGTTAATATGCATAGACGGCTCTCCAGTGATTGCTACATAATCGATTCTTAACGGCTGATTTGTTAGGTTTTTAGCGGCTAAGTAATGATAAATACTGCGTTTTAAGCGTGCTTGTTTTTGTATACTTAATGCGTAATTAGCGCCGCCGCGAGCGTGGTTTTTACGAAACTTAACTTCCACAAAAACCAAAGTGTTACCGTCTTTCATAATTACATCAAGTTCGCCAAAGGGGCAGTAATAGTTACGCTCAATTGCTGTTAACCCTTGAGAAACTAAATACTTTTGTGCCTGGAGCTCATAATACTGGCCTTTTTCACGACTGTTTTGCCACAGCTGTTTAAACCAAGACATGTCGCCCCCTTAGTTATTCGGTAATGTATAAGTCACTGGCTGATTGCATAAATAACGGCACAGGGCGTTGTGTTTTTAGTTGCACTGCCTTAATCCGACGATTGGTATATTGTGCCCAGTCTAATGTGCGTTCAATATGCCCGCTGGTATTAACCGAGAGCTTACCACTTAAACCGCTAAACTGATTCCCAGGGGAAAGACTTAGTTGTTTAATGTCATGTAATATAGTTACTGCATCGTAGGCCATAGCAAATAAACGCTGACTTATATCGGCGTGCTCTGGCCACAATGTTTCGTATTGCTGGCGAAGATTATGCTGTTTAATTTGCGACTTTAACATCCAAGGAAGTTCGGTAAAGTATAAGCCATCTAAGTCGCCTTTATCGGTACGATCAATTTGGCTACTATGGCTTTTAGAACTAGCATAAAGCGGGATCCTATCAGCAAATGTACTTACATTAACGTCTAAATACGGCTTTATTAAACGGGTTTCTATTGCATCGCCTAAAATATAAATAGCGTCTATATCGCTGCGCGAGCGTGTTTCGTTTTCGACTTCTTGCTTAAATAAAGTTTTAACGGTTTTGATCCGCTCTTTACTTTTATCAACTTCAAGTAAGCTGGTAATCGTATCAGGCATGTCTTGATTACTGTTATAAAAGCCAATTTGTGGTTTGGTTTCGCTATAGCGTTGCCACTGCAGGTTAAAGTAATCAACCAAACGCTGCCCGTTTGCATTATTAGGCGCAAGTAACATAGGCTTTTGGTAGCCCTGAGCTAAAAAGTGCTCTAATGCTTGTTGTACTTCATGCTCGGGATTAAGGGCAAAAAAGTAGTGCTGTAACGAAAGCCGCTCACCATCAAAGGTATTTAAATGCATAGTAGGTATGTCTATAAGCACTTGCGCATTAGCAAGTTTATCTATATTCGCTTTTAACAGTGGACCAACAACAAAGTCGGGTTTTATTTGCGCTATTTTAGCCGTAATTTCATCAACATCACTGTTTTCATCAATAAAAATGGTTTCATTAATGCTTTGCTGATCAAGTGCTGCGAGCACGCCGGCTTTAAGTGCATCACCTAAGCGTTCATTAGCACCAGATTGCGGCAGTAGTACAACTAAACGCTCTATTATTACAGGCGTTAAGTCATTCACTAACTCATCTTGTTTAGGTAAAACTACTTTAGCAGGGTGCCCGGGGTAGCGTCTCAACCAATTATTAATAGCTTGGTCAAGTTCAACGGCACTGCCAGTATAAACTTGATGGTACAAAGCAAGGTTAACCCAACCTTGTTGAATAACCGACCCTCTGTTAAAGCGTTCAAGTGTATAAGAGGAAAGCTTTTTTAAGTTATCCCATAAGTTTTGGTTTAGCTGTGCAATATCAATATTGTTTTTAGTAGCAGACTCAGACGCTGCAAAAAAGTAAGGGGCTGCGCGTTTCGCAAAGTCTTGCGATGCATACACACTGGCGGTTAAAAATTGATGCCAGGCAAAATGTTCAGGCTGTTTAAGTTGACCATCTAACGACTGCAAAATAACTAACGCTTGAGCGTTTTTATTTTGCTGCTTTTGCGCAAACGCAATATAAAGACGATTTTGAATCTGATCAACACTTGGGGTTAATTCTAACTCACCGCATACCTTTTCTAATAACGACCAACTTTGCTCATTCACTGCAGCATCGCGGGCACTATAAAGTAGCTGTATTTTATCGGCACCTTGGCGGTTTTTCGCCAATTGGTAGATAGATAACGCACTATTAGCTTGGTTTTTTAGTGCATTGGCACTGTTACTGAAGTTATCACTGTTTTTAGTTGGTTTTTCGGTTGTGCTACACGCCGATAACCCTGACAATATAATTAATAGACTAACTAGTTTAAGTCGCACAATGATTTCCCAATACGTTAACGCGATTTGCTTATATTACTGACTGACGCAGGAGACCTCAATGTTAAATGAGGAGAATTCACAGAAAATTGGCACTCTTTACATTGTAGCCACCCCAATTGGCAATTATGACGACTTAAGTCAGCGTGCAATCGCGACATTATCGCAAGTTGACTTAATCGCTGCTGAAGACACACGCCATACTGGCAAGCTACTTAGCCACTTTGGTATCAAGGCTAAAACCTTTGCTTTACACGATCATAACGAAAAGCAAAAAGCACAACAAATTATCGATCAGCTCAATCAAGGCTTAAATATAGCCTTAGTATCAGACGCAGGCACACCTTTGATCAGCGATCCTGGCTATGCGGTGGTTAATTTATGCCGCGAGCAAGGCGCACATGTTACACCCATTCCTGGAGCATGCGCTGCAATAACCGCTGTATGCTGTTCTGGCTTACCAACTGATCGCTTTCAATTTGTTGGTTTTACACCAGCAAAAAGTAAAGCACGCCAAGAATTTTTTATTGATGCAGTTAATTCTGGCATTACTAGCATAATGTATGAAAGTACCCATCGTATTATGGCAAGCCTTGATGACTTAGCCGAGGCACTTGGCGATGATCAGCAAGTGGTGTTTGCTAAAGAGCTGACTAAAACCTTTGAAACATTTTTTAATGGCAGTGTGAGTGAGTTAAAAGCATTTTTAACTAACGATCCTACCAAGCAGCGCGGCGAAATAGTACTCATGTTGCCGGGTAAACCTAAGCTAATAGACGACGTACCGCCTGAAGCACGTAAAATGCTAGCGCTGCTTGAAAGCGAAATGCCAATGAAAAAAGCCTGCGGTATTGTAGCCGATTACTTTGGTATGAAAAAAAATGCGCTGTATAAAACAATAATTGACGAAAAAGGGTAAATCTTTACTGCGCTTGGCATTATCCTCAGGTATAATCCGCGCCGAGTTAGCCAAGATAATCGCTGCCTGTGACGAAAATGATCAGGGGGAGGAAAGTCCGGGCTCCATAGGGCAGAGTGCCAGTTAACGGCTGGGGGGCGCGAGCCCACGACAAGTGCAGCAGAGAGAAGACCGCCAATCTTCGGATTGGTAAGGGTGAAAGGGTGCGGTAAGAGCGCACCGGGCCGCTAGTAATAGTCGGTTGCAAGGTAAACTCCACTCGGAGCAAGACCAAATAGGGTTCCTTATGGCGTGGCCCACGTTGGAACCGGGTAGGTTGCTTGAGCCATAGAGCGATTTATGGCCTAGACGAATGATTATCACTTTCTTCGGAAAGGACAGAACCCGGCTTATACGGCTAACTCACTCATTCAATAAAAAGCCCGCAGTGCAAACTGCGGGCTTTTTTGTGTCTAAAATAAAAGTAGGCTCGATATAACCTGATACGACCTTATAAAACTAGCTCCCTGATTTTTAACTAGATAATATTTTTACCTTGCTCGGGATCGCGGGATTGATCTGCTTGCTCGCGTATTTCATCGGTGTCGCTACTTACGTCATCTAAGTTTTTGGCTTGAGCTTGTGTTTCTGATACTTTTTTAGTTGGCGCTATAGGCTCACTTTTTTCTGGGGTTACAGCTTCAAGGTTAGGATCGCTAAGTATAATGCGTTCTCTGGCATCGTCTGGCATGCTGATGTTATGACTAGTAAATTCGTTTACTAATTCTCGCATTAGCTGTGAGGCCACTTTAGCGGTACTGAACTGCTCGCTATTAACCCAAAAAAATAACGTAAAGTTAATTGTTGATGAGCCTAGGTTTTTAATTAATACCTGCGCAGGTGGATCGGTTAATACTGCGTTTTGTTGGTTTGCAATTGTGAGGGCTAGGGTTTGTGCGCTGCGTATATCGTTATCATACCCTATGCCTATTTCTACTTTGCCGCGCATTTTAGGGTTGGCAGTGAGGTTTTTAATAATATTTTTGTACACAGTGGCATTAGGTATTTGAATATGGTTACCGTCGTAGTCAACTAAAGTGGTTGCGCGAGCGGTTACTTTTTTAACTATGCCGAGGCGGCCTTCTACCTCAATTACATCATCTATTTTAAAAGGGCGTTGTATGCTTAATAATAAACTAGCTATAAAATTTTCGGCAATATCTCTAAATGCAAAACCGAGAATAAGCCCTATCAAACCTGTGCCACTCATTATAGCTACGGCAAACTGTGTCAGCCCAGCTAAACGTAAAAACAAGTAAATACCCAATAGTAGGATTAAAATACTTATACTTCGTCTTATAACCAGATGAATAAGTGCACTATCGGTTAAATATTCAATAGGTTTAATTAATAGGCGTGATAACGGCCTGGCAAGGATGTAACTTATTACAACTATAATAATCCCTAAAAATAGGGTGGGTAAGGTTTGCACTACTACATGTAGGAATTGCATGCTTTGCTCTTGCAAAAACGCCCACGACAATACATCGGCTTTAATGCTTGGAGTAGCAGGGGCTGCATTAACTGCAGTTATAATGTTATTTAAAGCACTGAGCATGGGTGTTATCCGTGTTAAATCATCTTTATAAACAATAATAGCAAGTTTAATACCAAGCGCATTGGTGTTGGCAAACATTTTGCTCTCTTACTGCTATATAACAAAGGAGTTAAAATGAGCGATGTAAAACGTGGTCAAGATGCACAGCAACCAGTAAATATTCCGTTGCTTGGTTGGTGGGATATTACTAAGCGTATTTTTACTCAAATGAGTCGTGATAATTTATCGTTAGTGGCCGCTGGCGTGGCATTTTATGCGTTACTGGCTATTTTTCCAGCGCTTGCTGCACTTGTATCTATTTATGCCTATTTTGCATCACCTACAGATATAGGGGCGCATTTAAGTCAGGTAATTGAGCTGCTACCAGAGAGTACCGGAGAGTTAATTTTGTCACAAATAGCCAGTATCGCCCAAAGCTCAAGTACTAGCTTGAGTTTGAGCGCAATTGGCACATTAATATTAACTATTTGGAGTAGTTCAAAGGGCAGCCAAGCATTAATTACAGCCTGTAATATAAGTTATCAGGAATATGAAAAACGCTCATTTTTTAAAGCACAACTTGTACGCTTTCTGTTTTCGATTGGCGCTATTGTGGTGGCTATTTTTGCGCTGTTAATTATTGGTATTTTACCGGTAGTACTTAATTTAGTGGGATTAAAAGAAAATATAGATTTACTCATCACGTTTATTTCATGGCCATTATTAGCATTTACTTTTAACTTTGCCTTAGTGCTTTTATACCGTTACGCGCCGCATCGTAAACCTGCTAAATGGCGTTGGATCACCTTAGGATCTGTTATTGCGACAATTTTATGGATAGTCGCTTCAATTGGTTTTTCATTTTATGTATCGAAATTTGCCAGTTATAACGAAACTTATGGCTCGTTAGGTGGGGTGGTTATTATGCTGATGTGGCTATACATTAGTGCTTATATTGTAATTTTAGGGGCGACAATTAATGCTGCCTCAGAGCAACAAACTGCAATAGATAGTACAATAGGCCCAGATAAAAAAAGAGGTGAGCGCGGAGCCTATGTTGCCGATCATCTTGATGTGAAAGAGCTTAATAGGTAAGTAACTTTACAAGTACTCATAATAGAGTACTTGGGTAATGTTTGGTGCCTAACGCTGTGGTTATTTTAGTGCAATGATTTGGCTTGTGGTTAGTAAGCTCATAAACTGCTCTTTAGGTAAGGGTTTTGAAAATAAATAGCCTTGCCCATAGTCGCAACCAGCTTCAAGTAACAGTTGCATTTGCTGCTTGGTTTCTATTCCTTCAGCAATTACTTTTAACCCTAACTGATGCGCCATAACGATAATGGTTTCGCACAATACCAGCTCCTGGCTACCTTTATTAATGTTATCAACAAAGCGTTTATCTATTTTAAGGTAGTCGGTATCCATTTCTTGTAAGTAAGCGAGAGAAGAGTAACCGGTGCCAAAATCATCAAGGGCTAATTGCATTCCCGACTGAACCAGTGCCTTTAAACGGCTTTGTGTTAAAGCCTCAGGGTTGACCATTAAGCCTTCTGTTATTTCAGCAACAATTGATGATGCAGGCAGGTTTGCTGCATTAAGCATAGCTCCCCACTCATCTATCCCGCTATCTGGGGTAGATAGCTGTATTGGCGATACATTAACGCTCAGCTGAAAATCATTGGTTATGTGTGCTTTTATATCATTGAGTGTTTGTAATGCTTGGGAGAAAACAAATTGCCCAAGTATATTTATTTGTCGGGTTTCCTCAGCTAACGGAATAAAGTCAGCAGGGCTTATTAAGCCTTTTTCAGGGTGACGCCAACGAATTAATCCTTCAGCTTTGTGTACGTGCAAGTCTTTTAGGCAGACGATAGGTTGATAAAACAATTCAAACTGCTCAAGCTCTATTGCTGTTCGTAATTCTTTAAGTAGCAGCATGCGCATTTGCGCTTTTTCGCGCATGTCATGGGAGAAAAATTCAAAGCCATTACGGCCATTAACTTTTGCTTTATACATTGCTTGATCGGCTGCTTTGAGTAACTGCTCAGTATTTTCGCCATCATTAGGGGCTGAGGCAATACCTATACTGGCACTAATAAACAACTCTTCGTTTTCAATATAAATAGCCGATGACAAGCTAAGTAAAATATTTTCAGCTATTTGCTTTATATGCTGTTCTTTAATTTTACTAAATACGATTACAAATTCGTCGCCGCCAATGCGGGAAACAAACTCGGCATTTTTTGCTGACTCTAAAATACGCTGCGACACAAATTTAAGTAAAGCATCACCATAATGGTGCCCTAAAGTGTCGTTAACGTCTTTAAAGTGATCTATGTCGAGCAACATAATAACCAGTTGCTCGGCATTATTTTCTACACGCGTAAAACATTCATTTAAACGTTTTTTTAACTCTAATCGATTCGGTAAGTCAGTAAGGTGATCAAAGTGAGCTTGTTTCCAAATAAGCGCATCGGCTTGTTTTTTTTCTGTTAAGTCTGTAAATATGGCTATACGACGAACCGGCATGTTATTGTCATCATACACAGTATCTATAGTTAACCATTCCACGTAAAGCTCACCATTTTTACGGCGATTAATAATTTCTCCCTGCCAACGCCCCGTGCTTGTTAGTTCTGCCCACAGAGCCTGATAAAATGTCTTATCGTGCTTGCCAGAGGACAAAACACTGATCGTTTTATTAATTACTTCTTCTTTAGAAAAAAGCGTGGTTTTACTAAAAGCAGGGTTAACATCGAATATAATGCCATTTTCATCGGTTATAGCCATTCCTTCACTACTGTTACCGTACACAAGCGACGCTAAGTGTAGGGCTTCTTCATTTTGTTTGCGCTGGGTTATATCGCGTAGCACTACTACAAACTCATGGTTAGTTTGCATTGGGTTTATTCTGGCTTCAAAGCTTTTAATATCAGTTTGGCTTTGCAAGGTAAACTCTAAGTTACTTGAGCTTTTTGAAGTTGAAGTAGGGAGGTTATTGAGAATTAACTGTGCATTACGCTCAGTAACAAAACTAGCTAAAGTTAAGTTGTTTACCGATTGCGTAACATCAGGAATATTAAATGATCCCCCAATATTAGAAACATCACCTTTGTTGTTAATCTTTAAGTAACTATCTGGCAGCGCACTTAATAAACTGGTTAACTCATCGTGTTTATTTTTAAGGTTAGCCTCAGTAGCTAAGCGAGTTTCAGCCATTATTTTAAAGCGTTGATATAAAACCTTGAGTTCGGGGCTGTTAGGAGTGTCATTTTGCTCAGATGGCATAACGCCATTTGCTAAGCTGTCGGTTGCTTTAGTTAGGTTATTAATAGGTGTAAAAATACTTACTTTAAGTAGTTTGTAGGCAATAAATGTTAGCAGTAATAAAAAGATTATAAATACAGTTAAAGAGATTATAAAGTTATGATTTATTTGTGCTAAAACATCGGTGACGGGTAAACCAATATAAATATCTAAGTTGTTATTATGTGGATCGTTATAAATAGTTGAGCGAGAAAAAATACGGATAACACCTTGCTCATCTGTAATAAAATGAGAATCAGCCTGCATCGACTCCACATAACTTTGGGCAATGCTATTACCTATTAAAGTAGTGTTTTTGGGGTAGTGAGCTAAAATTTTAGTGTTAGAATCAACAATGGCAACTAACGATCCATCAGGTAAGTTAATTTCATTTATTGCTGCATTCCACCAATCTAAGGCAATCACAATTATAACAGCGCCTTTGGTAACCCCTGCGGTATTTTTTAACGACAGCGCAAAATTCACCGTTGTTGTTTGTAAACTTCGATCTAGCTGAAAATAGCCTACAGATAGCATGTCGCTATTTAATGCATTTTTAAAATAATCTCTATCTGCAATATTTATATTTTTTACTTGCCCCGATGTGGCGCAACTAACATTCCCCTGCAAGTCAATCATGCCAATATTAGCAACATTATTGTAGAGTGACTTAAATAGCTCAAAATAGTTAGGACAGGTGGTTAGCAACTCATCATGCTTGCTTTCTTGTTGTGCGATATAGCGCGCTAAACGCTCAATATCGTCAAGCATATTTTTTTGTTGTAATGAAAAACGGTTGGCAATATTGGTTGCTTGTAGCTCACTTTGCTTAATTGAATAGTTACGTTCTAGTAATAACGTAAAAATGATCACAGCGACCCCAGGAATGCTAAATAAAATAAGCAAACGGTAAAGCTGATTTTTAAGTGAAGTGGTAAAAATAATAATGCCTTAATAGAGATTTACGCCAAAAATAATTGTAGCTAACTTTTTGTTTAATAACCATATAAATAATATGGATTAAAGTGTTACTTATTAAACAAAAATCAGCTGTAATAACTACTATAACAGCAAGTCATTTTATAACAGTAATGTTTTAGGATAAAAGCTAAAATTCGTTTAAAAAGAATAAATGGTACGAATTAAACATATATACGTAAATTTTCAGTGTGATTAAATAGTGTTATCTACTTTATTGGAGCAATAAAATGAAAGTAATTAAACAACTAAGTGCGCACGCAACCCAAGATGGTGATGGCGTTAATATTAGTAGAATTCCCGGTTTTGATGGCAAGCACCTAGATCCCTTTTTAATGATTGACGAACTAAAGTCAGATAATAAAAACGATTACATTGGCGGTTTTCCTGCGCATCCTCATCGTGGTATGGAAACCTTTACCTATATTATTAAAGGTGGCTTTGAACACCGTGACCAAATGGGTAATAAAAAGGCCATAAAAGCAGGCGATGTACAATGGATGAGTACAGGTAAAGGGGTAATGCATAGTGAAATGCCATTGGCAGATGCCAATGAAGGGTTACATGGTTTTCAGATATGGATCAATATGCCCAGTGCAGAAAAAATGCGCGCACCAATTTACCAAGATACAACAGCGCATCCTGCGCCAGTTGCCACCAATGATAATGGAGTAACACTTAAAGCATTGGCAGGCACATGGCAGTTTGCCGATCAGGCTTTAACATCAAGCCTACAAACGCTCGCTGCAAATGCCGCTTTAGCTGATGTAACTTTACCTGCAGGACAGCGTTTTGAGTTGCCACCACTGAGCCAGCAAAAAGTGATGCTATATATTCATACCGGTTCGTTAACTACGCAAGCAGGTAACGTTATTGCAGCAAAACAGCTGTTAATACTAGAACCAGGGAGTGACATTGACTTATATACAGAGCAAGGAGCAGGTGTGCTTATTTTAGCTGGTGATGAGCTTCAACAACCAATTGCTCACATGGGGCCATTTGTAATGACCACTGAAGCTGAAATTCAGCAAGCTATTCGTGATTATCAAAACGGTGAGTTTGGTAATATTTAGAATCGCCGATTTATGATCAATGATCAATTAAGCCGCTTAACAAAGGCTAAAGCTATCAATTAGTGCTGCGCTATTATTTATTGCGCGGCACTGGTTTTATCCATTAAGCTAATAATCTTGCTAGCCAAGCATATTTTTTGATTAAACCAGATTTAGTACTACTAGCCTGCACAACAGCACCGGCTAAAAATGCGCTTGAAATACCAACTTTGGTAACCGCAAAGCGTTTTAATCTGTACTTAAACGCCATGTGATGTTGGCGTTTTAATTCACTTTGTAAATCCATTTGTTTACTAAGATTATTCACCGCTTTGTTTGGCGACTGAATTAAATAGTTAACCAGCATTGTTATCTCCTTGAAGGTTAAATAACCTGAACTTTGGATAATAAATCTATCTCAAACAGCTACTTTAAGCGCTAACTGCGTTGAATTTACTTGCAATAGGCCAGCTATTGACGCGTCAATTCGTCTTGTTTTCACTGAAAGTTTCTGGCTAGAAAAAATAAATTTAAACATAGCTATGATTCAATACGTTAGTAAATCTTTTAACCAGAATTCAGGTTAAATAACTGTTTTAAGCTACGTAATGTTTTACTAAAGCCAATTTTGTTACTTAAATAAATAGCACTTTTCCAAAGCCAAATTAAGCCTATAACTTGTAGTAAAGTTGCGGTTGCTATACTTAGCCATACAGAGGCAAATAACTCATAAACTCCAAAGCCAATTGCGCCCAATAAAACAATCCACAACAAAATCAAACCGCTGGCAAAACAACCCAAAAGTATAGTAATGAGTGCAAGTGATCTGAGCGACAAATGCCACTCAGCTTTTGCTAATTGTTTGGTAAGTTTGCCTTGCGTTTTGTAGTCATCCTTAATTTGCTCAGAATAGGCTAAAAGCTTAGCAATATGATCTTGCCAATCTTCCTTTTGGCTCGCGTCTTGGGCCGTTTGATTTTGAGCGTCACCATCCTTGGTCGCTGTTGTTTGTGGATTATTCATCATTGTTTACTTACGACGAAACAATGCAGTTACTAGCATACCTGCGGCAAATGCAATTCCAGCTGTTGCTAATGGGTTCTCTGCTGCAAGGGTGCGTGTTTTAGATGTATATTCACCTAGTTTTTCACGGGCAATGAGTTGCTTTTCACTCAGTGTTTCAGCAGAGCTAGTTGCCCCTTTTCTTACGCTGCTCTCTGCTACGGCTGCTTTACTAGAAAGTGCATCTACTGCGTCGTGTGCAGCCGATGTTGCTTTTTCTGTAAAGGGTGCTTCGTTAACTTCAGGTTTAGTCGCTGTAGTTGTTGATGTTTTAGTATTTGTTGCAGTAGCCATAATCAATCCTTAATAAAAATAAAGTTAAAAAAATTTATTGGTAAGTATATAGCTGCAATGATCAAACCAACTTTAAAATAACTTTAACTACATGATTTATATTAATATATGTGTTTTACGGTTGGCCAGCTTTAACTTGAGTCGTAACAATTGCCATATAATTGAGTAAATTTTACAAATGGCTAAATCATGCCTTAAAATTTGTAATTGTTCACTGGTTATTCAGTAAGCAAAAAGTGTAAACGAAAGGTTACTTAAAATGATAAGAAAAAATCTCACCACGAATTCCATTTTTTCCCACTTAATTCAATCGCTTTACGCTAAGCCTTATTTTTTCTAGCTTTGAGACGCGTTAAAGGAAGCCTGATTACTTGACAAAAAGCCTTGTCAAGCCCTAAACTGGAGCACTGTGGTAAAAAGTGGTTTATAGTGGATCAAAATGGATCGGGTTAATCAAAAGTGTTGATTAAAACAATTTTAAAGTAGGCTTTTTATGTTTCGTGGCGCAAGTTCGCTGAGTTTGGATGATAAAGGACGTTTTGCGGTACCCACTAAGTACCGAGACGATCTATTGTCTGAAGATCAGGGAACGGTTATTTGTACCGTCGCATTAAATGAGCCGTGTTTATGGTTATATCCATTGGCACAATGGCAAGAAATAGAAAGCCGCCTAGCAAAAATATCTAATATGAACCCACGAGCCCGTCGTATGCAGCGCATGTTGCTGGGTAATGCTACTGAATATCAACTTGATAAAAATGGCCGGATTTTGCTAGCGCCTTCGTTGCGCGCCCATGCAGATCTTGGCAAAAAAATCATGCTAGTTGGTTTAATGAATAAATTTGAAATATGGGATGAAGCGCGTTGGCATCAGCAAATGCGCCAAGATACAGAGCTTGAAAGGCTTGGTGATTTTGAACCACACCCAGATTTAGATAATTTCACACTCTAACGGCACAATAAAAGGCAAACAATAGCTAATGACAGCACAATTTGAACACGTATCCGTGCTTATGGACGAAACCATAGATGCACTTGCAATTAAGCCAGACGGTATATACATGGATGGCACTTTTGGACGTGGCGGTCATTCAGGTCAAATATTAGCGCGCCTTGGTAGTGAAGGTCGCCTACAGGCCATAGATCAAGATCCACAAGCAATTAAATCGGCTGAAAAATTTGCAGATGATCCACGCTTTGCAATTGCTCATACACGCTTTTCAAACCTATACGATGTGGCTGAGCAAAACGATCTGATTGGCAAAGTTGATGGCATTTTACTTGATATTGGCGTGTCGTCGCCACAGCTTGACGATGCACTGCGTGGCTTTAGCTTTATGAAAGATGGCCCGCTAGATATGCGCATGGATCCAACCACAGGGCGCAGTGCTGCACAGTGGCTGGCCGAAGCTGAACTTGACGATATTACCCATGTTATTAAAAAACTAGGTGAAGAAAAGTTTGGTAAGCGCATTGCGCACAAAGTGCTGGAAGTTCGCGAACATACGCCAATTACCACCACTAAGCAGCTTGCCGACTTGGTAGATGAAGCGGTACCGGTTAAAGATAAATTTAAACACCCAGCTACACGAACTTTTCAGGCTATTCGCATTTATATAAATAGTGAATTAGAAGAAATTCAAACAGCATTACAATCTGCGATTAAAGTTCTTAAGCCAGGTGGTCGCTTAGTTGTTATTTCGTTCCACTCTTTAGAGGATCGTATTGTAAAACAATTTATTAGAAAGCAAAGTCGTGGCGAGACGCTACCTCGAGGTTTACCTTTAACTGACGCACAAATAAATCAAAATTTGACATTAAAAGCTGTGGGTAAAGCCATTAAGCCAAGCGCTGCAGAAGTAGAGCGTAACCCACGTTCACGTAGCTCTGTACTTAGGATTGCGCAGAGGCTGGGATGAGTAAAAAAGCGAGCTATCGTCAACCTAATTTATTTTTTGAAATAATTAAAGGCCTAGGTGCTAATAAGCTTACCTCGGCCTTATTGGTTGTGATACTCGCTTCTAGTTTAACTTTGGTGCAAATAACGCACCTTGCGCGAGGGCAACTTATCGAGCAAGACTCGTTACTGCAACAACGCGACGAATTAGATTTAGAGTGGCGTTACTTATTAGTAGAAGAAGAGTTTTACTCTCAGCATGCACGCATTGAAGAAGTTGCTATATCGCAGTTAAAAATGAAACGGCCAACCAGCCAAGATGAGCAGGTGATAATACTACAATGAGAACTCGCGGCAAAAAACCGGTTAATAATTTAATCACATGGCGCTTTACTTTAGTTTGCGCAGTGGTGTTTTTAGTGTTTGTAACACTGGTAGCCCGTGCTGCTTATTTGCAAATATTAGAACCAGATAAAGCCCGCTCAGAAAGCGATAAGCGTACGGTGCGAGTTGAAAAACTGCATGTACAACGAGGCATGATATTTGACCGCAATGGTAAAGAATTAGCGGTAAGTGTACCTGTAGTGAGTGTGTATGCAGACCCCAAAGCACTGCACAAATCATTGGTATCTAAAGTACTAAGGCAAGCACGTAAAAATGGTGAAGATCACCAAGCATTAGCAGAAAATGCTGCTGAGCTAGATAAGCGTACTGCACTTTATTATAAAAACGATTTGCGCTGGCGTGAGCTTGCCGATGTTTTACGTTTAGAACCTAAAAAAATAAACTCACGCTTGCTAAACGATCCAACGCGCCGCTTTGTATATTTAAAGCGTCAAGTAACCCCCGCAGTGGCAAATTACATTGGTGATTTACGCCTACCAGGCATTCATTTACTCGACGAGTCAAAACGCTATTATCCCGCAGGCGAAGTAACTGCGCATATTATTGGCTTCACAAATATTGATGGTAAGGGTATTGAAGGCATAGAAAAGCTTTACGAAAATGCCCTTACAGGTGAAGAAGGCCGTCGTACAATTCGTAAAGACGCCCAAGGCCGTGAAGTTGCAGTACTTGACGAGCGAGAGCGTGTAGAGCCCGAAAGCATTCACTTAAGTATTGATCAGCGCATTCAAGGTATTGCTTACAAAGCGCTAAAATCGGCAGTGCTTACTTATAAAGCTACATCTGGCTCTGCCATGGTGGTAGATGTTAAAACCGGCGAAGTATTGGCTATGGTAAATAGCCCATCGTTTAATCCTAATAATTTAAATGACGCTGCCCCGCATAAGCGCCGTAACCGTGCTATTACAGATTTGTTTGAACCAGGTTCAACCGTTAAGCCTCTAGCCATTTTAGCTGGGCTAGACTACGGCGCAATTAAGGCCGATGACACCATTGACACCTACCCAGGTTGGATGCGATTAGGCGGCAGCTTAGTACAAGATACCCGTAACCACGGTGAGATGACGCTGCGCGAAATTTTAAAATATTCCTCAAATATGGGCGTTGCTAAAGTAACTCAGTTGGTACCCAAAGATTATTTAGTGGGATTATTTCAAAAGGTAGGATTTGGATCGGATTCTGGCACCGGTATGGTGGGTGAAAGCAGTGGGTTGTTTTATCCAAATCGCCGTTGGTCTGACTTCGAAATTGCTACATTATCATTTGGTTATGCTATTGCGGTAAGTACCGCGCAAATGGCACGTTTTTACACCATGTTAGGCGCAGGCGGAATTAATCGGCCATTAACCATTTTAAAGCAAGATGACATCCCTGAGGGGGAGCGTGTTTTTAAACAAAAAGACGTAGAAGCGGTTGTACACATGATGGAAAGTGTATTTGAAAAAGACGGTACAGCGCGCAGAATTAACGTAGATGGTTATCGAGCTGCTGGTAAAACAGGTACTTCTAAAAAAGCAGCTGTTGGTGGCTACGGTGACGAATATGTAGGCTACTTTGCCGGTATTGCACCTGCAAGTAATCCTAGATTAGCAGTGGTAGTGATGATTAACGAACCCGGCGGCGATGTGTACTATGGAGGTGCCACTGCTGGCCCTGCATTTGCAGAAATCGTCTCTAACGCATTAAGAATATTAAACGTAGCGCCCGATAAGGAAGAGGTAGCGTACGTAAAAGGTAAAGAGAACGATGCGTGATTTAAAAGCAATTTTAAAATATATAGAGATAGATGCCCCCTCGCAGCAGGTAGGGCACCTACGCCTTGATAGCCGGGAAGTAACGCCCGGTGATGTATTTGTGGCAATTAAAGGTCATCAATTAGATGGCGGACAATTTATTGCGAAGGCAATTGAAAATGGCGCGGTTGCAATTATTGCCGACAGATTATGCGAATTTGAAACTAGTTTTGAGCCACTTTACTTAGTGTCAGAGCTGACTAAAAAGCTCCCTGAGCTGGCGAGTCGCTTTTACCAGCAGCCAAGCCACATGCTTGATTTAATTGGTGTGACAGGTACAAACGGTAAATCGACCACCACGGCTATGATCGCTCATTTAGCGCAGTTTTGTAACAGCCAGTCGGCCATTATTGGCACCTTAGGCTATGGTCATCCAGATAATCTAACACCACTAATAAATACCACGCCATCGTCGGTTGATTTACAACGAATTTTAAATGATTTAAAGCAACAAAATACCAAGCTAGTGGCGATGGAAGTGTCATCCCACGGATTAGTACAGCAGCGGGTTGCACAGTGTCAATTTAAAGCGGCGGTATTTACTAATTTATCGCGCGATCACCTCGACTACCATGGTGACATGGCGCGTTATGGTGATGCTAAGCTAATGTTGTTTAAAGACTTTGAGCCTGAACTTGTGGTTCTTAATCAAGATGATGGACAAACAGATCAGTGGCTCGAAAAATACAGCTTTAACAGTTTAGTGTGTTACGGGCGAAAAAACTTACCACCTAAAAATGCACAGTTTGTGTACTTTTCAGACGTTACTTATTCAGCGCAAGGCATAGCAGCACAATTAACTACAAGCTGGGGCGATATTGCTATAAAGTCGCCGTTATTTGGCGAATTTAATTTATATAATTTAACTGCGGCACTTGCAACTTTATTGGGGCTAGGTTATCCGCTAGCACAATTAATTGCAGGCTGTGCGCAATTGCAACCGGTAGCCGGACGCATGCAAGCATTTAGCGCCAAAGGCAAGCCAACCTGTATTGTTGATTACGCTCACACACCCGAGGCGCTTGCGCTTGCGCTGCAAGCATTACAGCAGCATGTACCTGGTGGAGTAAGTTGTGTATTTGGTTGTGGTGGCGACCGCGATAAAGGCAAGCGGGCATTAATGGCACAAGCGGTAGAGCAAAATGCGGATAAGGTTATTATTACCAGTGATAATCCACGTTCAGAAAACCCTGACGCCATTATTGCCGATGTAGCACAAGGTTTAGCGCAACCAACAAAAGCTTATTTAGAGGCCGATAGAGCAACAGCTATTAGTTACGCTATAAACAATGCCAAAGCAGACGAGGTTATTCTTATTGCTGGTAAAGGCCATGAAGACTATCAAATAATAGGCGAACAGCGCATCGATTTTTGCGATCGCCGTTACGTACAACAACAACTAAAAAAAGCAGTAAGAGGGACTCAAGCATGATCCCGATGGATTTTGATTGGCTAGCTAACGTGCTGGCAACCGATTATCAAGGTGATAATCAACCAGTGCTAAATATAAATACAGATACTCGCAGCATTTGCAGTGGTGAAGTGTTTTTAGCACTAAAAGGGCCAAATTTTGATGGTCATAAATTTATTGCCCAAGCAAAACAAAATGGCGCGATTGGCGTTATTGTGCAGCACAAAGTTGATGTTGATATTCCACAGTTTATAGTTGCCGATACCCGTTTAGCATTGGGAATTATAGGCGGCGCAGTAATGGCGCAAGTAGCCCCTAAAACTATTGCCATTACTGGCAGCGTTGGCAAAACCACAGTAAAAGAAATGTGCGCTGCAATTTTATCTGTGCATGGCGATGTACTAGCTACTAAAGGTAATTTTAATAACGATATTGGCGTACCGCTAACCTTATTGCGCTTAGAGCCGCAACACCGTTTTGCCGTTATAGAGTTGGGTGCAAATCATTTAGGTGAAATTGCTTATACCACCGCTATGACCAAACCCGATGTTGCCGTGGTATGTAATGTAGCCGCCGCTCACTTAGAAGGTTTTGGCAGCTTAATGGGTGTGGCTAAAGCCAAAGGCGAAATTTTTGATGGGCTTAAAGATGATGGCGTTGCCATTGTTAATTGCGACAGTGAGTTTAGCCAATATTGGCTAGATAAACTCGATGGCCGTAAAGTAACGCGTTTTTCGAGCAGTGAAAAACTCGATATTTGGGCTGAAAATATTAGCCTAGATGAAAATGCTCGCGCTAGCTTTACCCTATGCACTAAAAACGCACAAATACCGGTTAAGCTTGCGCTACCAGGTAAGCATAATATTAGTAATGCACTTATTGCAGCAGCACTAACCAGTGAGTTTGATGTCACCCTTGAGGATATAGCCAATGCGCTGGCAACCATGCGGGATGTAAAAGGCCGCGTTAATTTAATTAATGTTTCAGACTTATTAACTGTGGTTGATGATACCTATAACGCCAATGTTAAATCGGTTAAAGCCGCCATTGATTTACTAAGTGACATGCAAGGGCATCGTATTTTAGCACTGGGCGACATGGGTGAACTTGGCGAAGAAGCACGTCAATATCATCAAGAAGTAGGCGAATATGCATTAGAGCAAGGCATCAATGAGCTGTTTACTTTAGGTGTATTAAGTCGCTATGCCAGTGATGTGTATGGCCTGCCAAATAGGCACTTTTCAAACCGTGAGCAAATGCTGCAACAAATTCAAACAAGTATTAAAAAAGTAGATAAAAAAACCACCATAGTCGTGAAGGGATCACGCAGTTCTCGCATGGAGCTTTTAGTAACCGATTTAGTTAATGGCCAGCAACAAGCCATCAATGGAGTATTTTAATGTTAGTTTGGCTGGCAGAGTATTTAACCCAATATTACACGGGCTTTAATGTTTTTTCGTACTTAACCCTACGTGCGATTTTAGGGATTTTAACCGCATTAATGATGTCGCTTTATTTAGGGCCTAAGTTAATTCGCGCTTTGCAACGTATGCAAATAGGGCAAACAGTGCGCGATGACGGTCCACAATCGCATTTATCAAAATCGGGAACACCTACTATGGGTGGCTTACTGATTTTAGCGGCTATTTTTACCAGTACCTTATTATGGGCCGATTTATCAAATAAATATGTTTGGGCAACGTTATTTGTTATTGGCTCGTTAGGAGTGGTTGGCTTTGTGGATGACTACCGAAAAGTTATTCGTAAAGACCCTAAAGGTTTAATTGCTAAGTGGAAGTATTTTTGGCAATCAGTTATAGCCTTAGTTGTTGCTTGTGCATTATTTTTTACCAGCACTCAAGCCAATGAAACTTCGTTAGTTGTACCATTTTTTAAAGATGTATTACCGCAACTAGGCTTGTTTTACATTGTTATTACCTACTTTGCGTTAGTAGGAACATCAAACGCGGTAAACCTTACCGATGGACTTGATGGCCTTGCCATAGTACCCACTATTTTAGTGGCAGCAGCACTGGCAATTATTGCTTACTTAACTGGTAATGTGAATTTTTCGAATTACTTACATATTCCATATTTACCGCTGGCCAGTGAGCTTGCTGTGGTATGTACCGCAATAGTAGGCGCAGGGCTGGGCTTTTTATGGTTTAACACTTACCCAGCGCAAGTATTTATGGGCGATGTAGGCTCATTAGCATTAGGCGGTGCATTGGGTATTATTGCCGTATTAGTTCGCCAAGAGTTACTGCTTATTATTATGGGGGGAGTATTTGTAATGGAAGCCTTGTCGGTTATTTTACAAGTAGGCTCGTATAAATTACGCGGGCAACGAATTTTTAGAATGGCGCCTATCCATCATCATTACGAATTAAAAGGTTGGCCAGAGCCGCGGGTTATTGTGCGCTTTTGGATTATTTCAATCGTGCTAGTGTTAGCTGGCCTTGCGACGTTAAAGATTCGATAAATGCGATACTTAAGTGAGATAAAAAACAAACAAATAACAGTGCTCGGACTCGGTGTAACCGGTCTGGGCATTGTGCGTTTTTTAGTGTCTCAGGGTTTAACACCAACCGTGGTTGATAGCCGAATAAACCCACCGGGAATTGATTGGTTAAAACAAAATACGCCAACCTTAACTACCCGTTTTGGTGATTTGGACAGTGCCGATCTTTGCGCCAGCGATATGATCATTATTAGCCCAGGCCTTAGCTTAACAATTCCAGCAATTGCTAAAGCTATAAACGCAGGCGTTGAAGTGATTGGTGATGTTGAGTTGTTTGCCCGCATTAATACTAAACCTGTGGTTGCTGTTACGGGATCTAATGGTAAATCCACAGTAGTCACACTGGCGCAGCAGGTATTACTTGCTGCTGGTTATAAAGCAGCATTAGGTGGCAACATTGGCACCGCAGTGCTTGATTTACTACAAAGTGATTTAAGTAACAACGACGTTGATGTGTACGTATTGGAGTTGTCTAGTTTTCAGCTAGATACCACAACAAGTTTACAGCCAATTAGCGCCACCGTGCTGAATGTTTCAGAGGATCACCTCGATCGTTACGCCAGTTATCAAGCTTATATAGATTCCAAGCTGAGTATTTATAATAACGCAGCTTTAGTGATAACCAATGCAGACGACGAAGCCACGCATAGTAAAGCAAAATCCCAATTAAGTTTTGGTGCTAACCAGGGCGATTACAGCCTAGGCGAATATCAGCAACAAACATATTTTATGCAGGCTAACAAAGCCTTTTTACCAGTAACTAGCTTGGCGATAGTCGGCAAGCACAATTATTTAAATGCTCTTGCGGTAATGGCGCTACTTAGCCCGTTTAATATTAGTAAAACACAATACAGTACAGCATTTAGCCAATTCAATGGCCTTGCACACCGCTGTCAGTTTGTTGCTGAACGTGCTGGAGTTAAATACTTTAATGACTCTAAAGCCACTAATGTGGGCGCTACTATTGCTGCAATAGATAGCCTTGCAACTAATGGCCAACAATTAATAGTTATTGCTGGTGGGGATGCAAAAGGAGCCGATTTAAACGCCCTTACACCTTACTTACAGCAGCATGTTAAAGCGCTAATTTGCTTTGGAAAAGATGCCAAAGATTTAATGGCATTAACCAATAAAAGCCATTTAACCAATAATATGAGCGAAGCGGTAACACTGGCTAAGCAATTAAGCGAGCCCGGTAATATTGTGTTACTTGCACCGGCTTGCGCCAGTATTGATATGTACAATAACTACATGCAACGCGGCGATGACTTTATACAATGTGTTATGGCGGAACAGCCATGATGGCCTTTGCCGATATTAAAGAAGCACTAACGCCCAAGCCTTCGGCGCAGCTCTACGATGTACCATTATTGTATTGCATGCTGATGTTAATGGGGGTGGGTTTTGTCATGGTTACCAGTGCATCTATACCTACAGCAGACAGATTATTTGGTAATATTTATCATTTTACTATTCGGCACGGTATATTTTTAGCTTTGTCGTTTTGTTTATTTTGGATCACCACTTCAGTGCCTATGAGCTGGTGGAAAAAAGCGAATCCGTACTTGTTGTTAGTGGGTTTAGGCTTATTACTTATAGTGCTTATTGTTGGCCGAGAAGTAAACGGTTCAACTCGTTGGATACCCATAGGGCCGTTTAACATTCAGGCATCTGAGCTGGCTAAGCTATTCTTTTTTAGTTATATATCAGGCTATTTGGTGCGTAAACGTAGCGAAGTCCAAGAAAACATAAAAGGTTTTATTAAGCCAATACTAGTATTTGCGGCTTATGCAGGATTAATTTTAATGCAGCCTGACTTAGGTACTGTGGTCGTTATGTTTGTAACTACCGTGGGTTTATTGTTTTTAGCTGGTGCCAAACTTTGGCAGTTTTTTGTATTAATTCTAACCGGTGTTGCCTTGGTTATCGGGCTAATAGTACTTGAACCATACCGTATGGCGCGGGTTATTGGCTTTTTAGAGCCGTGGGACGATCCATTTGGCAAAGGGTATCAGTTAGTGCAATCGTTAATGGCTTACAGTCAAGGTGATTGGTTTGGCCAAGGCCTAGGTAACAGCGTACAAAAGCTACAATACTTACCCGAGGCGCATACCGATTTTATTTTTGCGGTAATAGCCGAAGAGCTTGGTTTTGTTGGTGTATCGAGCATATTAATAGTATTAGGCACCTTAGTGTTTAGAGCCTTACTAATTGGCCAAAATGCGCTTAAAAATGGTAAAGAATACGAAGGCTATTTAGCGTTGGCAATAGGTATTTGGTTTGCTTTTCAAACCATGGTGAACGTAGGCGCAAGTGCGGGTATTTTACCTACTAAAGGGTTAACACTGCCGTTTATTTCTTACGGTGGGTCGAGTTTACTCATGATGACAATTGCTGCTGGTATTTTATTACGTGTTGATTTTGAAACTAAAATGGCGACCAAACAAGCCACGTCAGGTGGAGCTAAGCGATGAGTAAAAAGTGTGTTGTAGTTGCCGGTGGTACTGGCGGACATATATTTCCGGGTATTGCTGTGGCCGACTACTTAAAGCAGCAAGGCTGGCAAGTAAGTTGGATAGGCACTCCCGATAGAATGGAAGCAACGGTTGTTCCTAAGCATAATATTGATATCAATTTTATTAATGTAAAAGGCGTACGTGGTAACGGAATAAAGCGTCTTATTAAAGCCCCATTCATGGTGCTTAATGCAATATTACAAGCGCGTAAAGTATTGAAAAGCGAAAAGCCCGATGTGGTACTCGCTATGGGCGGTTATGTAACTGGCCCAACAGGTATTGCAGCTAAAAGTTTAGGTATTCCGCTGGTGATACATGAGCAAAATGCCATTGCCGGTATGAGCAATAAGTGGCTTGCTAAGTTTGCTAATCGGGTATTGGCGGCTTTTCCAAGTGCATTTGCTACAGGGCAAGCCGAGTTGGTTGGTAATCCAGTGCGAGAAAGCGTGGCAAATGTTACTGTGCGAGAAGTATCAAGCCCAATTAATATTTTAGTGGTAGGCGGCTCATTAGGGGCGCAAGTACTTAATACAACTTTGCCTGCTGCGTTTGCAGAGCTGGGTAATACCAATGCTATAAGTGTTTGGCACCAAACGGGTAAAGGGCACTTCGGCAGTGTTGAAGCTGCTTATAAGTCGCATAAATTTAGCACTGAAAATACAAAAGTAGCTGAATTTATAGATGATATAGACACAGCTTACGGCTGGGCTGATATTGTTATTTGCCGCTCGGGCGCGCTCACTGTGAGTGAAATTGCCGCTGCTGGTAAAATGGCAGTGTTTGTACCTTTTCCGCATGCGGTGGACGACCATCAAACAGCTAACGCACAGTATTTAGTTGTGGCAAATGGTGCATTACTAATGCCACAAGGGCAGTTTAATCAACAATCAATTGTTGCGCTTTTAAGCCCATATTTAGCTAAACCTTCATTAATTAAAGAAATGGCGGCAAATGCAAAACAGCAAGCCATTTTAGATGCCACAGCAAGCGTAGCTATGCACTGTGAGCAAGTAACCAATAAGAGAGCATAAGTGAAACAAACGTCAATAAGAGAGCAATATACACGACCAGCAATGCGTCGCATTGAAACCATCCACTTTGTTGGTATTGGCGGCGCAGGCATGGGCGGCATTGCCGAAGTACTCGCGTTTGAAGGTTATAGGATTACCGGTTCAGACATTGCGCACAGCGCTATGACAGACAGGTTAATTAAAGCCGGTGCAGAGGTGTTTATTGGGCATCACGAAAATAACGTAAAAGATGCCAATGTAGTGGTTGTTTCCAGTGCTATTGATGAAACAAATCCAGAAATTATAGCCGCCAAGGCCGCAAGAGTACCTGTGGTACGCCGCGCCGAAATGCTCGCTGAGCTAATGCGCTTTCGCCACGGTATAGCTATTGCGGGTACACACGGTAAAACTACAACAACCAGTTTAATTGCCAGTATTTATGCACAAGCTGGCCTTGATCCAACATTTATAATTGGTGGCTTATTAAATAGTGCCGGCAGCAATGCAAAAGTAGGTAAAAGCGACTTTTTAATCGCCGAAGCGGATGAAAGCGATGCCTCATTTTTACACTTACAGCCAATGGTATCGGTGATCACTAATATTGAAGAAGATCACATGGAAACCTATGGCGGCAGCCTAGAAAAAATGAAAGACACTTATGTGGACTTTATTCATAACCTGCCGTTTTATGGCTTAGCTGTAGTGTGTATTGACTCTGAAGTCGCGAGCGAGCTTATACCGCGTTTTGGTCGCCCAGTGATTACTTATGGCGAGTCGAGCGATGCGGATTATCGCATGAGCGACTTTAGCCAGTCGGCAAACACGTGCAAGTTTACGGTAACCAATAAACAAGGCGAGAGCTTAACCGCAACGCTAAATATGCCAGGCAAGCATAATGCACTTAATGCCACTGCAGCTATAGCGGTAGCAAAAGATCAAAATATTGCTAATTTCGCTATTTTAGAAGCATTGCAAAAGTTTGAAGGTATTGGCCGACGTTTTCAGCACTACGGTGAGTTTGAAAACGAACGTGGCAGCGTAATGTTAGTTGACGATTATGGGCATCATCCGTCAGAAGTAGCCGCAACTATTGCCGCTGCTCGTGAAGGCTGGCCAGATAAGCGTTTAGTTATGGTGTATCAACCTCATCGCTTTACTCGTACTCGCGACTTGTACGAAGATTTTGTAAAGGTATTAGCCGAGGTTGATCAGTTGTTACTACTCGATGTATACAGTGCTGGCGAAGAGCCAATTGTAGGCGCAGATAGTAAAAGCTTATGCCGGAGTTTACGCCAGCGCGGTAAAGAGCCCCGCCACGTAGCTAATAGTGCAGAGCTGGCAAGCGTATTAGCCGATTGCTTACAAAATAACGATTTAGTATTAACCCAAGGGGCTGGCAACATAGGGCAATTAGTAAAAACCTTAGCCGCTACGGGTATGTTGATAGAAAAACTTAAACAAGGTGAAGTATGACACAGTTAAATACGCAGTTTGGTAAAGTAGCGGTGCTGTTAGGGGGTAACTCAGCAGAGCGTGAAGTGTCATTAAGATCAGGGCAAGCGGTATTAAATGCATTGCAAAATCATGGCATAAACGCCATTGCCTTTGACCCAAAAGAGCGCCCGTTATGGGAGCTAAATGAGTTAGCAATTGATAGAGTGTTCATTGCACTGCATGGTCGTGGTGGCGAAGACGGTACAGTGCAAGGTGCGCTTGAATTTATGAACCTGCCGTATACTGGCAGTAACGTACTAGGCTCAGCGCTGGCTATGGATAAAGTGCGTTGTAAGCATTTATTTAAATCGGCAGGGTTAAGTACCGCTCCTTATACCGTGGTTGATGCCAAAAAAGGCTTTGATGCAGCGGCAATAATGCAGCAATTTAAAAAAGTGATGGTAAAGCCGTCACACGAAGGCTCAAGTATTGGTATGGCACAAGCAAGCACGCCACAAGAGCTTGAAGATGCACTGAGTAATGCGTTTAAGTTTGATAGCCAAGTGCTAGTTGAGCAGTGGATCAGTGGCCGCGAATTTACCATAACGGTATTAGGCGATGAAGTGTTGCCAGTAATCGAAATGACAACCCCCAATGGTTTTTATGATTACCAAGCTAAATATCAAGCAACCACCACGCAGTATCATTGCCCGGCAGATTTATCGCCTGCAGATACCGAGCACTTACAAGCAATGGCACTCGATGCATTTGATTTAGTAGGTGCTAGCGGCTGGGGACGCGTAGATGCAATGCAAGATCAGCAAGGTAATTTTTACTTATTAGAAGTAAATACAGTACCCGGTATGACCGAAAAGTCGCTTGTACCTATGGCGGCAAAAGCACATGGTGCAAGTTTTGAGCAATTAGTTGTTCGCATTTTGGAGCAAACACTTTAATATGCATCCCCTTTTAGAAAAAACGCTACAAATCAAACAGCAACTTAACTGGTCGCTAATTTTTGGGGTGAGTTTTTTTCTAGCTGTGGTAATCGGCTTAGTGCAAATTACTACAGGTGTATCGGATTGGTTGGTAGAAAATAAAGATGCCCAAATTAAACACTTAATGGTGCAGGGTAATCCTAAATATACCGACGAAATCGCTATTATTAGGGCGATTAAAAAAGCAGATTTAACTAGCTTTTTTGACCTTAATGTAAAGCATGTACAGCAATTGGTACAAGATTTACCTTGGGTGGCAAGTGTATCGGTGCGTAAACAATGGCCCGACACACTGCAAGTTTATGTAGTTGAGCACCGCGCTGTTGCGCATTGGAATAGTGACTTGTTACTTAATCAAAACGGCGATGCATTTGAAGCTAAAAGTAATAAGTTAAGTAAAAACTTACCTCAACTATATGGCCCAGAGGGCAGTGAGCAAGAAGCATGGATTGCGTTTCAGCAATTTGACGAAATGCTAAAAGTAAACGCATTAACGTTAAAAAGTTTAGCGTTATCGGAGCGTTTCTCATGGCAGTTGTGGCTAGATAATGGAGTGCGCTTAAATTTAGGGCGCAAAGATAAAGCTAAGCGTGTACAGCGTTTTATAGACGTTTATCCACGCATGGAAAAGCGTGCAGATGCTCAAATAGATGCAATCGATTTACGCTACGATACTGGCCTTGCAGTCAGCTTTAAGCCATTGCAAGAAGAACAATTACAAAATAAGAGTAAGGCATGACTAAGTCAGCAGAAAGAAACCTAGTGATTGGATTAGACGTTGGCACCTCAAAAGTGATTGCAACGGTAGGTGAAATCACCGCAGACAACAAACTCAGTATTGTTGGTGTAGGCACGCAAATATCCCGAGGTATGGATAAAGGCGGCGTAAACGATTTAAACTTAGTATCTGAGTCTATTCGCCGAGCCATAGACGAAGCCGAATTGATGGCTGATTGTCGTATTAGCTCAGTGTACCTTGGTATCTCTGGCAAGCATATACAATGCCAAAACGAAAGCGGTGTAGTAGCAATTAACAACACCGAAGTAACCGATGAAGACATTGAAAATGTGATTCATATTGCCCGCTCAGTGCCTATTTCAGCAGAGCGTAAAATGCTACATGCGTTACCACAAGAATACAGTATCGACATGCAAGAGGGGATTAAAAACCCACTCGGTATGAGCGGCGTACGTATGGAAGCACGTGCTCACATTATTACGTGCTCAAACGATATGGCAAAAAATATCGAAAAATGTGTACAGCGTTGTGGGCTTGAAGTTGACCAACTTATTTTTACTGCACTTGCCTCATGTTACTCGGTACTGACCGATGATGAAAAAGAGCTGGGAGTAGCAGTACTTGATATTGGTGGCGGCACTATGGATATCACCATTTATATTAATGGCGCACTTCGTCACTCTGCGGTTATTCCAGTGGCGGGTAACCAAGTTACTGGTGATATTGCAAAAATATTTCGCACACCTATATCACATGCCGAGTCACTCAAAGTACAATACGCATGTGCTAGTAGCCAAATGGCCAGTAATGAAGACACCATAGAAGTACCGAGTGTAGGCGGACGCCCAGCTAGATTAATGTCACGTCATACATTATCGGAAGTGGTAGAGCCAAGATTTAGAGAATTATTTGAATTAGCGATGGAAGAAATTCGTCGCTCAGGGTTAGAAGACCAAATTGCAGCAGGTCTCGTTATCACAGGCGGAACTGCTAAAATGGCCGGCGCAATGGAAGTAGCAGAAGATATTTTCCAAATGCCGGTAAGAATAGGCAAACCAATTGGGATAGTTGGTTTGACAGACTATGTGGACGATCCTTCGTACGCAACCGCTGTTGGTTTGTTACAATACGGGCGTACCATGCAATCAATGAATGCACAAAAGTTGAAAGCAGAAGGGAATAATAATTTATGGAGCCGCATTACTAAGTGGTTCCAAGGCGAGTTTTAGTACTCAAGTCGGAGAGTAAACATGTTTGATATGATGGAACAACATAGCGAAGAAGCTGTAATAAAAGTAATTGGCGTGGGCGGCGGCGGCGGTAACGCTGTTGAGCACATGGTAAAACAGCAAATTGAAGGCGTATGCTTTATTGCTGCTAATACAGACGCACAAGCATTACGTAACTCAGCAGCGCACGTTACTGTACAATTAGGCACGCAAATAACCTCAGGGTTAGGAGCCGGTGCAAACCCTGAAATAGGTCGTCAATCAGCTGAAGAAGATGCCGATACAATTCGTGCCAGCCTTGAAGGTGCCGACATGGTATTTATTGCAGCAGGTATGGGCGGCGGTACTGGTACTGGTGCAGCGCCTGTAGTGGCAAAAATTGCAAAAGAGCTTGGTATTTTAACCGTAGCAGTAGTTACACGTCCTTTTGACTTTGAAGGTAAAAAGCGAGCTGCAGCGGCTGAACAAGGCATTAATGAATTGTCAGAAATTGTAGATTCACTTATTACAATTCCAAACAATAAACTGCTTAAAGTTTTAGGAAAAGGGACTACACTTTTAGATGCCTTCGCTAAAGCTAACGACGTATTATTTGGTGCGGTTCAGGGTATTGCAGAGTTAATTACTCGCTCTGGTCTGATCAACGTGGATTTCGCCGACGTACGTACAGTAATGTCAGCAATGGGTCCTGCAATGATGGGTACAGCGTCTGCATCAGGTCCAGATCGTGCACAAGAAGCAGCAGAAGCGGCTATCTCAAGCCCATTACTTGAAGACGTAGATTTAACTGGTGCTAAAGGTATCTTGGTTAATATTACTGCGGGTATGGACATTGCGATTGAAGAATTTGAGATCGTTGGTAACCACGTAAAAGCATTGGCATCAGAAAACGCTACTGTGGTTGTAGGTGCAGTAATTGACCCTGAAATGACCGATGAATTACGTGTAACTGTAGTTGCAACTGGCTTAGGTGGCGATCGTCGTCCGCAGTTTGGCATTGTTGATAATGGCTTCAAAAAAGCATCAGGTTCTGATGTAGCCAGCACTTCAAACCAAAGTAGCAGCATGTACGTACCAAGCTTTGCAAGCCAAGGCACAAGCGCTGAAGAAAACACAGCAAAGACGCAAGTTGAAAGTAACGAAAAAACAACGTCATCTACTGCTAATAAAAGCACAACGAGTGCTGCAGCGCCAAGTAACAAAAAATCAGATAAGTCAGAAGGCGGAGATTATTTTGATATTCCTGCTTTTTTACGTAAACAAGCTGATTAATATAAACAGTATTTCGTTTGAAATGTGAACGAATATTGCAATTGCGGCGTATTTATGCTAGTATCCGCCGTCTAACTGTAACTGAATTTAAGTGAGCGAACCTATGATTAAACAGCGAACGATTGCACAAGTAGTCAAAGCCATAGGAATTGGACTTCATAAAGGTGAGAAGGTCACAATAACTCTCCGACCTGCGAGCGCAAATACTGGGATTGTATTTCGTCGTGTCGACCTTGATCCGGTTGTTGATTTTGAAACAACACCTGAAGCCGTTGGTGATACGCAATTATGTACCTGTTTAATTAACAAAGATGGTGTTCGCTTATCAACTACTGAGCATCTTATTGCTGCTGTTGCTGCAATGGGTATTGATAATCTAATTGTAGAATTAGATAGCTCAGAAGTGCCAATAATGGATGGTAGTGCATTACCATTCATTTATTTGTTACAAAAAGGCGGCATTGAAGAGCAAAATGCAGCAAAACGCTTTATTCGTATTAAAGAAAAAGTACGTATTGAAGAAGGCGATAAATGGGCCGAGTTAGAACCGTATGATGGTTTTCATATCGACTTTGAAATTGCTTTTGATCACCCAGCTATCAATGAAAGTCGCCAACGTATTGGTTTAGATATTACGACGAAAAGCTTTATTGAAGAAATTAGCCGTGCACGTACCTTTGGTTTTATGAAAGACATTGAATATATGCATGCTAATAACCTAGCATTAGGTGGCAGCATGGATAGCGCAGTAGTACTTGATGAGTTTAAAGTGTTAAATCCAAACGGTTTACGCTACAGCGATGAGTTTGTTAAGCATAAGATATTAGACTGTGTTGGTGACATGTTTATGACAGGTCATAACATTTTAGGTAAAGTAACTGCATTTAAATCGGGTCACGATTTAAATAATAAATTACTACGTAAATTAATGGCTACTGAGTCAGCATGGGAGTGGGCAACCTTTGAAACGCCTGTAACGATGCCTGCACCCGGCCTTGAATTAGCGCCAGCCTAATTTATTGCTCACACAGTTATAAAAAATGACGCTAATTAGCGTCATTTTTTTTGCCTATTGAAAATACTTTAAGTGCGTAGCTACCTACAGCTACAGCTCTAAAATACTTTGTAACTGCTTCAAATGAGTAACGGTATAGGTAGGCTTTATACCCTCGGGCAACTGCTCGTTTGGGTGTTGTAACCAGCAGGTATCAATCCCCGCATTATTACCGCCTAAAATATCGCTTGTGGCAGTATCGCCAACCATTAATATTTGGCTTTTATCTGGGTTACCCATTAATTCAAAGGTATGGTCAAAAATAGCTTTATTAGGCTTAGCTATGCCCACTAATTCAGAAATGACTAACCATTCAAACATATCTTTTAAACCAGTATGCTCAAGGCGCACGGTTTGTAAACGTGCAAAACCATTAGTAATAATACCTAACTTAGCGTGGGGCTTAAGTTTATTTAACAGCTCTATGGCACCGGGTAGCGGCTCGCATATTTCTGCCATAGCATCTAAAAATGCATCATTAAGCTCTTTTGCTGGCACATTTAGTTTAGTAGCCCATTCGCTAAAGCGAGTAACCTGCAAGTAGTCGGCACTAATGTCGCCATTTTGGTAATCAACCCATAGTTGCTTATTGGTTTTTTGATAATGAAGATAGTCGGCTTGGCTAAAATCTACGTTATATGTTTTAAACATGCGAGTCATGCCCGCTAAAATATCAAATCTAAACAAGGTTTCGTCTGCATCAAACAGCACGTAACTGTATTTCATTAAACTTCCTAAAATTAATTTGTTTGGCAATAAAGCGCTGAATGTAAAAAAGGTGCCATGGCCAAAGTAAGTGCCTGAGTATAGGTACTTTCGCGGGTGGCGTGGTTATTAGTGAGTAAACCAATAGCGCCGCCTTGCTGCTTTATATTGGTGGTATTAAAAGCCTTATCCATAACATTGCCAAGCTCTGCACCATTAAGTAATGCGTTATACAGTATTTGCGGCAAAGGTAGGTTGCTACTGCGTCCTACAACTTGATTTACCGCGTTATCGATAACTACATAGGCAAAGGTTGCGGCACCGTAACTAAATTGCTCTGCACCGCCTTCCATGGCCACATAATAGTGGGCTTGGTAGTGCTCTTTGCAGTAATTCACTCGGTTTTGTGCGCCAATGCGAGTTTGCTCTTCACCAATAGGTTGATCAGGCACACCCGAGGGAGCATTTACACCTTGGCAGTCAATGTCACGCTCTGGAAAATACATGCTAAAAATGCACTTAGCAGCATTTATTTTTACTGGGTTTTTAGAGCCCACAATAACTTTTAATGGTTGCGACATGCTGATCTCACTTTAAGCAAAATCAGCAGTGTACGTGAGTTGGCTTTAACAAAAAAGGGCTGTGGGTTATCCAATATCAAATAGGTAAATCCAGTGGTGCTAGGTTTTCTAATGCTCGTTTTTTTAAAATAATATCTTTAATGAGTGGGGTAAGTACCAACTCCATTGCCAAGCCCATTTTACCGCCAGGCACTACCAAGGTATTAATACGCGACATAAAGCTACCTTGGATCATCTGTAAATAGTACGGAAAATCGACATCTTCAATGCCCCTAAAGCGGATCACCACAAAGCTTTCATCGAGTGATGGAATGTCTTTTGCGCTGAACGGGTTAGAGGTATCTACGGTAGGGACTCGTTGAAAGTTAATATGGGTGCGTGAAAATTGTGGAGTAATATGGTTAATATAATCGTCCATACTGCGCACTATAGATCCCATTACCGCTTCGCGTGAGTGACCACGATCAGAGGTGTCGCGGATCAGCTTTTGGATCCACTCAAGGTTGATAATGGGCACCATACCAATAAGTAAATCTACATGTTTTGCTACATCCACATTGTGCTCTTGATCTACAACAGCGCCATGCAATCCTTCGTAAAATAATAAATCGGTATTTTGCTCTAGGTTTTGCCACGGAGTAAATGTGCCGGGCAATTGGTTGTAAGGGACCGCTTCGTCAAAGGTATGTAAATAACGACGCAGTTTACCTTGGCCGGTTTCACCGTAGCTATCAAATAGGGTTTCTAGTAAACCAAAGTCGTTGGCTTCGCGGCCAAAGTAGCTAATATGTTTGCCTTCTTGTTGCGCGTCACGTACTTTTTTTTCCATTTCAGGGCGAGTGTAACGATGAAAGCTATCCCCTTCGATAAAAGCCGCACTAATGTTAAGGCTACGAAAAATATGTTTAATTGCATTCGTGGTGGTAGTTGTCCCCGCACCTGAAGAGCCGGTTATTGCAATAATAGGATGTTTAGCTGACATATTAATTCTCTTTTATAAGACCCGGTTAGTTATAAAGATGTTGCTGGTCTAGGTCAAGTGACGTAATCAGCAAATAACGTTATCATGGGGTGCTTAAAAATAAAACGAGATAGAGCATGAAATTTTTAAAACCACTACTAGGGTTGTTTTCAATAAGCGCTTTAACGCTCTCAGTAGCACAGGCAAGTATGCCCAAAAGCCAAGTATTATTAGCCGATTTAAATACTCCTTATGGCCTGCAAGTTACTATTGTGAGCGACAGTGATAGTTATAATAATCAGCCTCATATACACAATAATGGTGTTTACTTTACCCATGAAGTATTAAGTGTTGAGCAAAGCCAAACCGATATTGCTTACTACGACTTTGCAACAAAACAAATTATTAATATAACCAATACGCCAGTAAGCGAATACTCACCAACCGTAATGCCAAATAAACAAAGCTTATCGGCAATTGTGGTAGAGGCCAATGGCAAGCAAAAGCTATGGCAATATCCGCTTGATAGCGAAGTTGCAGCAAGTCGTATTTTTGACTGGATAGAGCCAGTGGGATATCACGCATGGGGTATAAATAACGATTTAGTAATGTTTATTTTAGGTGAGCCACATACATTACAATATAGCTTGGTTGCAGCGGCAAAAGGGCAAGTTGTGGCAAAAAACATTGGTCGTACGCTTATTTACAATCATACAATGGCGCAGTTTATATTTAGTTACACCCAAAATGAGCAACATATTGTAGCGCGTTTTAACCCACAAACTAAGCAGGTAGAAAACTTACTTAGATTGCCGCTACAAGTACAAGACTTTATCTTAAAAGACGACAGTACGCTGGCTTATGCGCTTAACAACCGTGTTTACCAACGTAACCTTAGTGGCAATAACACTGTATCGCAATGGCTGGATTTAACACCCTATTGCCATACCAATATTACCCGTATGAGTTATAACAACGACAAACTTGCTTTTGTTTGTGATGTAGCTGAGGACTAATTTAAATAAATTTCAGACTTTATAATGCGTATGCGTTAAGGTTATGCGCAAATTTAACTAATAGGGATTACAACGTGGCTTATAGTGCAGACGAGCTTACTGAGCAGCTAATTAAATTAGAGTGTAGAAGTAATTTTAAAATAAAGAATATTGCCGAATACATGTTAGTTAATTCAAAAGAAGCGTTTTACACGCACAGTGAAGGCGGCAAAGGTAAAATTATAATTCGCCCAGCATTTGAAGTGTTTAGTGATGATTTTACCGATATTGATGGGGTAGTGCGTACTCAGGGCTATTTTCATAGTAGCGAAATGACGCGTTTTCCTACGCGCATTTATAAAAGTGCACAGCCGATTCATTATGGTGTCGCGTTTAAAATAAACTCTGAGCAAGCAGCAAAAGATTTTATTGCTAAACTAACGATGATTTTAGGCGGGTAATAGTAAAGGTTTATAAATCAGCTTTCAGACTTCAGATTTAACAAAATATCGGCCAAGCTGGGTTTAGGTTATAAGTAGGCAAGGCAGTATGCCGCGCTTTTTTAAAGCCTGGTAAATTTAACACCACAGCGCAAAATGCTAGGTATTAGTAAAAAACAAACCAAGCTCGCAGTAAATTATTAGCTACGAAGCTTGGTTTTGTTATCAGCTCTAGGCTCTAAAATAAAACCTAGAACCCCAATATAGCTACTTACCTTTTAAGAAGTTATTAACCGATTCAAGCTCACGATTTTTCAGTGCAATACAATCATTAGTACTTTCTTCTAGTTTACTTAAAGTACGAGCGTAACCTGGTATTTCAGCTAACTTAGTATTAAAGAAGCTTTGTGTTGTGGCAAAGCTATTTGCATCACAATTTGCAGTCGTAAAATACGGTAGGTTAGGGATAAAAAACGGCGGTAAGCTTGCTGTTACTTTATCGTAATTACTGTAAACCCAGTCAATAAACAGCGCTTGGCGCTCATCAGTATAGCTTTGTCCTGCTAAAATAGTGCGCATGTCGGATGCGGTTACTTCATCTGTTAAGCTGTAAGCCAATACTGCTTTTTGCAGTGCAGGTTTTGCAAAGTAGCCCATAGCCGAGAGCATATTAGTACGTACTTGTGGATCTTTGGTGGTTTTAAAGGTTGCCATAAATTGATCAAGCAACGCTTTATCGCCGTTAAAAGCAGCTAAAGTTAAATAAGTACCTGCTAAGTACGGGTCTACTTTTTGTGGATCGTTTAAATAAACCTGAGTTTGCTGTTTTGCTTTATTGATCACATTTTGATCTTCGCCATCAAAACCTAAACGCGATACAACCGCAGCTCGAAGTTGTGAAATAGCGCCATCTTCACCTACTTTTGCCTCTAAGCCGTATTTTTTAGCCGCAGGAGTTACTGCACCACGAATAAATTTAGGCCATAAGTCTTTATTGCTATCGTCTTTAAAGGTGCGTTGTTGCGATACTAAATAGCCCAGCGCGGTATTAGCAACGCGAGGGTGGCTGTCGCTTATAAATACTTCAAGCGTTTGCATTAACTTAGCGGCCGATATAACACCAGCATCAAGTAGTGCATCGGTAGCAGATAATAACGCTAAACGTTCGCGGTCATCTAGCTTGTCAGCAGCATTGTCGATAAGCGCACTAAACTGTGCATCGTTCATCACCCAGCGGTAATAACCCAATGCGCCTTGATCGGGATAAATCCACTCGGGTGCAAAATCTAAATCTAGCGTTTGGCTTTGTTTATTAAGTAATACGTTCGCTGTTTTTACTTTATCGCCCGCGCCATATTTAATTGCAACAGGCACATTCCATAATTGCTCAGGCGCATCAACACCGGCATTTACAAAGCGACTTTGCGATATAGTTATTTTACTACCTTGCTGAGCTACTTTAATCAGTGGGTAGGAAGATTGCTCAATAAACGATTTTAAAACACTCGCTACATCTTTATTAGAAGCTTTGCCAAGTGCTTGCCATAAATCGGCAGCTTCGGCATTTTTATAGGAAAATTCTTTTAAGTAATTTTGAATACCTTTTTGAAAGGCCTCTTCACCTATCCAGTTTTCAACCATAGCAAGTACCGAGCTACCTTTGCTATAAGCAAGGCCTAAACCATCCATAATATCGGCTTCGGTTTTAATTGGTTTACGAATTGGTTTAGTACTCAAACGCGCATCAAGTGGCATAACGTTATTTTGTGGTAAATCTAGGTGCGATTCAAATTCAGGGTTTAGTTGCTTGGTAATTTTTGCCGCCATCCAACTAGCAAACGCTTCGTTTAACCATAAATCGTTCCACCACTTCATCGTTACTAAGTTGCCGTACCATTGGTGTGCAAGTTCGTGAGCAATAATAGACACATTGCGTTGTTTTTTACTGCGCGTAGCGGCAGCTAAATCAACCAATAAAATATCTTCTCGGTAGGTTACAAGTCCTGAGTTTTCCATGGCACCAAACGGAAATTCAGGTACAGCCACCGAATCTAGTTTTTGATACACATAAGGAATACCAAAATACGCCTCAAGTGCGCCTAGTACTTTTGGCATGTTTTCTTTTGCGTACTGGGCTAAATGAATTTTACCTTGTGGGGTAATTACGCGCCCTGGCACCGACATACCTTCAACATTAAGCTCTTCAAAAGGGCCCACAGCCATTGCTACTAAATAAGAAGGAATAGGCGGTGTTTTATCAAAAAAATGGGTGGTCATGTCGCCATTTACTGTAGTTTTAAGCTCAGGTGTATTGGCATATACTTTTTGTGAGGTAGGCGCGGTAATAGTGAGCTGAAATGGAATTTTGTAGCTTGGCTCGTCAAACACCGGAAATGCACGGCGCGCATCACTCATTTCAAACTGAGTAAATAAGTAAGGTGTACCTTGATCTAATGTTTTATATAGCCCAACACTTTGGCGATTATATGGCGCTGAAAAATCAATTTTTAAGGTGTATTTACCCGGCTGAATTTGCTCATCACAGCTAAATTTTACTTTACCGGTTTTGAGCATTTCGCTGTTTAAGTCACAATTTTGCTCGCCAAGTAATTGTGCCATTTTAGTTGCGTAAGCCACGCCGTTTAGCTCTATGTAGTTAGTTGGCTTGAGTACTTCTAAAATAATTTCAGTCATTCCAGTAAAGGTATCTTGGCTTGGATCGAGTGTTAACGACACTGATTGACTGCTTGGTTTTGCGAGTTTTTCAATTACAAATTCGTTAGCATTTGCTGCGTTCATCGCGAATGCAACACTTACGGTTAAGAGGCTTTTAAGAAACATAGTATCCCTAGTTTATTATTGTTATAAATGACTAAAGCAGACAGCGTTACCACGCTACTTCAATAGAAACGGTATTATATGCGGATATCCTAGCAGCTTTCTTTTATGGAGTAATCGAATAACCCCGGATTTGGACGAGTAAAGAGTAACAAAGTTTGTCAGTGACTATCGCGATTGATAAAGCGCTGCCAATGCAGTTGTGAGTTAATAACGCGAATTTGCCCAATTATGCTATTTAACACTGCTACATTGCTATAATTTGGGTGTGGGTATTCGTTAAAGCCCATTAAATAATTAAACGCGTCTTTAGAGTTGGCTTGCAGTGCATAAATACGTACTTGCTGCTCAAAGTTAAGCCGCAGGCTACTTATAGCGGTTTTCATTCCGAGTTGGTCAATGTTTGGAATTGCACATTTTTGTAAGTAACCAGCGCGCTCGCCTTCGCCGCTAAACCAAATGCGAACTTTTTCGCTGTAGCGACCGGTTTTAGCTGGCAAGTCGAACATTAATCGCTGTTGGTTTTGGCTTTTTATAAATGCTAAATAGTCGTTAAAGCCAGCATTAATTAGCGCTTGATGTACAGGAATAAGTCGCGGTTTTATTTTTCCGTGGGTATGAAAACTAAAACATAAAATGTTTTGCTCAACAGTTAAGTCATCAAGTGTTAAACAGCCTATTTCGTCACTATAAGCGCCCGTATAGTAAGCAATTAATGGCAACCAAAAATGCCAATGTTTTGCTTGTTCACGCACCACGCGCATATCGCCATAAATATAGCCAGTGTAAAGTGTGTGCAGCTCCATAGCTGAAAAAGGACGGCGACCAAGATGGGTTTTCAACGGTGTACCTTGAACATAATGACAAAATACATTTTATACCCAAAACATAGCAAGATGCGAGTATGTTTTGGGTATAAATACTTATACCTAATTAATTAAAACAAAAAAGCCAACTAGCACGAATGCAGTTGGCTTTTTTTATGCTTTATTAATTAAGCTATAGTGAATTATTCACTTAATGCGCGTGCTAAACCTACTGGTTCAATTTCTACGCATACTTGGTCGTCATTCCAGTTAAGGCCAACTAAAGCATTGTCTTCGTTTAGGTCTTCAACCCATTCATCTAAAAATTCATCAAGGCCAATTTCTACTGGGCTGTACTCTTTCCACTCGTCTTTACACTGAGCTTTAGCAGCCGCTTCGCTTTCCCAAAGTAGTAATACGTCAGTCTCGTCAAATTGATTTGAATCACACACTACAAAGCCATTATCTTCTGCACCTAGTGCCCAAATTACTTCGCTCATACGTACTTTTTCAACAAAGTTGACTAGTTCTGATTCAATCTCGATATCGCTCATGTGTTTACCTTTTTAAATTAATGACTAGGACTGGTATTTATTGCTGCTTGGCGTTGGCCATATTGCTCATAAAAAGCAACAAGCGCTGAATGCTGACTAATGTCGGTTAGTTCACGAAAGCAAATCCAATCAAGCAGGCAGTATAAACTGATGTTGAGGTATTCACAGCCTTTAAATTCATCATCAGTTAAATGATCATTTAAAAAGTGTAATGTTTCAACAATACGTTCGTTTTGCAAATTAAAAAATAACGCATCACTTTGCGTATCAAAACCAGAGCGCTGGCATAAAAGCATTTCCACTAAAGAGTCATTACAGGCATTAATAGTGGTAAGTAAGTGCTCTTGCGGCCAAGTTAATTTTGGCTGTGCTGTTTTTTCAAGTAAATAACGCAGTATTGAGTTTGAATCACTAAGGGTTAAATTGCCATCTACGAGAATAGGGATTTTGCGTGCTGGGTTTTTGCTCACCATAGTTGGGCGATCTTGCGCTGAAAAAATATCCAGATTAATAAACTCTAAATCACAGTTATTTTCCAGCGCCCATATTCTAATACGGCGTACATAAGGCGAGGTAACAGAACCTAATAGTTGCATAATTACTCCATAAAAAAGCCGCATAAGCGGCTTTTTTCAAAATTTACAGTACAGAATAAGTTACTCTGAACGGCTGGTTACTTCAAGTAAATGGTAACCAAACTGTGTTTGTACTGGGCCTTGTACTTGATTAATTGGCGCAGAGAACACCACTTTATCAAACTCTGGCACCATCATACCTGGGCCAAACTCACCAAGAGCACCGCCATCTTGACCTGAAGGACAGTTAGAGTGTGCTTTTGCTAACACAGCAAAGTCTTCACCTTGTTCAATTTTTTCTTTTAAATCTAAACACTGTGCTTCACTATCTACTAATATATGTCTTGCGCTTGCCACTGTCATAAAATCTCCTAATAATTAATCTGGTTGTTTTTTAATCATACTAACGTGTATTTTAGTTAGTTTAAACTAATTGTAACGGTTTTAACCTAGTTAATAGCTAATGTCGCTTCAATTGCTGCAGTTAGTTTTTCTGATTCGGGGGCTACTTTACTGTTAAAGCGCGTAATTGTTTTACGATCAGCAGACACTAAATACTTATAAAAATTCCAATTAGGTGAGCTGGTTTGGCTATTTAAGTGTTTAAAAATAGGGTTTGCATCGCTGCCGCGCACTGCGCTGGTGGCAAACATAGTGAAAGTAACCCCGTAATTAACAAAGCAGACTTTGGCGGTGTCTTGCTCGTTGTTTTCTTCTTGAAAAAAATCATCAGAAGGAAATCCCAATACCACTAAGCCTTGATCTTTATATTTATTATAAACCGCTTCAAGCCCTGCAAATTGCGGCGTAAAGCCACAGTTACTCGCTGTATTAACAATTAGCAGCGGTTGGTTTTCAAATTGGCATAAGTTAACAAACTCTTTTGAGCGTAGTTTACGCAAAGTAACGTTAGTAAAGTCTTGGCAGTTATTTTGTTTTTTAATGGGGTGCTCAGCCGTGCTTTGCGCTTGAGCTAATGTGGGTAAAAGTAACGCCATTAATGCTAATAATATTATTTTTATCATTTTTAATGCCTAAAGTTAAAAGGTTACATATTGTTTATAGCCTCAATGATACGCTAATATAAACGCAACTGATCAACCTTATCTAGACCTTATGACAATCCGTTTAGCACGCCCAGAAGATTTAAAAACTATAGTCGCAATTTATAACGAAACCATTGCCAGCAGAATGGTTACCGCCGATACCGAAGAGGTAAGCGTTACCGACAAGCAAGCTTGGTTTGATAGTCACACTTCTCAGCGGCCAATTTATGTATATTCTGAAAATGACCAAGTGTTAGCATGGCTTAGTTATAAACCGTTTTATGGGCGCGTAGCTTACGAAGGCACGGTAGAAATAAGTATTTATATTACCGCTAAAGCACAAGGCAAAGGTTTAGGTAAAACACTGATGGAGTTTGCCCAAACGCAAGCTAAGCAACTTAATATTAAAGTGCTGCTAGGGTTCATTTTTAGTCATAATTTACCCAGTATTAAACTATTTAAACACTTTAACTTTAGTGTGTGGGGCGAGTTACCACAGGTGGCCATTATGGATAATAACCCTTACAGCTTAACTATTTTTGGTAAGCACTTATAACCGTAGCGATTAATTAAAAGTGCTTACTCCACACCTAAACATTTAAGCGTCGCGGGGTAGGCCTTTTTCAACAATTCTGATAAGCCTTGCGGTTTTACGCAGTATAGTACCTTGCTTATTGCGTTGCTGTTGCAGCGCCCAATTTATATGCTCTAAAACCAGTTCACTGCAAGCTAAGCTTTTATCTTCTAGGGCATGAATAATGCTAGGGCTAAATTCAGCATTACCTAAGCCTACAGCCAAATTACGCAACCAACGCTCGTGGCCAATACGACGAATAGGGCTGCCTTCGGTGTTTTTTAAAAAAGTGGCTTCATCCCAAGCAAACAGCTCAAGCAGGTCTTTATCTTTTAATTGAATGCGCGGATGAAAATCATTTTCGTCGGTAAGTTGGCCATAACGATTCCACGGGCAAACTAATTGGCAGTCGTCACAACCATAAACGCGGTTACCTAATAATGTTCGGTATTGCTCTGGAATAGGGCCTTGTAGCTCAATGGTTAAGTACGATATACACTTACGTGCATCTACCACGTAGGGCTCAACAATAGCGCCAGTTGGGCATAGTGTTATGCAGGCTACGCATTTACCACAGCCTTCAAAGGTGTTTTCTGCATCTATGGGCAGCGGTAAATCAACAAATAACTCACCTAAAAAAAACCAAGAACCGGCTTCTTTATTAATAAGTAATGAGTGTTTACCGCGCCAGCCCAAGCCTGCTTTTTCAGCAAGTTGGCGCTCAAGTACCGGGGCTGAGTCGACAAAAGGCCTAAAACCGTATTCGCCAATTTCGAGCTCTATTTTTTGGCCTAATTTTTTTAAGCGATTACGCATTAATTTATGGTAGTCGCGGCCAAGAGCATAGCGACTTATATACGCTTTTTCTGAGTTTTTAAGGGTTTTGGCAAAACCTGCATCGGGGGGCAGGTAATTCATTTTTACCGAAATAACACGCTGCGTTCCGGGCACTAACTCAGCAGGGCGAGCGCGTTTCATACCATGAGCGGCCATGTAATCCATATTGCCATGGTAGCCGGCGTCGAGCCAACGTTGCAGCTGCGTTTCATGCTTGCTTAAGTCTATATCAGTAATACCTACTTCGCTAAAGCCAAGCTCTTGTCCCCACGCTTTAATTTGTTGGGCAAGGTTTTTATAATCAGGAACTGCGTCGCTCACATGCATCACACGGTTAAATAAATAGCTGGGTAATTTAACATATTTAGCTTATGGGTAAAACGCTTGTTATACCCATAAGCTTGTTAGCAAATACCTATTTTTAATAAAATAGGTATTACTGCACAAAGCGTTTTAGTTGTTGTTGTGTTTGTTGGCTGAGGGTTTGTGATTGTTGGCAATCATTAAGTGCTGTATCTATGGTTTGTTTGGCTTGCTCGCCAAGCGCTACAATATGCTCTACCGATTGGTGGGTTTGATTTTGTGTTTGCTCAAGTAAGTGCACAGCCTCGGCAATTTGTTGTAACTGTTGCTGGTTATGCTCAAATTCAGTAAGCATATTAGTAAAACCATTAGAAGTACTATTAATTGATTTTTGCGCATTGTGTGAGTGAGTAATTAATTGCTCTGACTCTTTATTTGTTTCGTTTACTAGCTCGTTCATTTGGTTTATAAAATCACTAATTTGCCGCGTTGCACCACTTACCTTAATTGAAAGAGTACGCACTTCATCGGCAACTACCGCAAAACCACGTCCCGCATCACCGGCTCTTGCTGCTTCAATGGCGGCATTTAGGGCTAGTAGATTGGTTTGATCAGAAAACTCTTCCACCATTTTTAAAATGCTACGAATGTTTTCACTGTTTTCTTTTAAGCCTGAAATAGTTGCCGAAAAGCCGGTTAGCATATCGGTTATTAATTTTACTTGTTGCACTAAGGCCGACAACTCTGTTGCCGAAAGCTTAACAAAATTTAAATGCTCATTATTTACTTTATGCACGCTGTCGGTATTACTTACTATATTTTGTAAGCTCTGCGCTATTTGGTTGCTGGCATTTATAATGGTATGGCTTAAATGTATTTGTTGTCCGCTTAATTGCTCAGTATGTTGCATAGACTGAGTTGCTTGCTCGATACTTTGCACGCCTGCTTGGGCGCTATTGTAGGTTGTGTTTAGTAGCTGATTTAAATGAGTAGTAAAAAGATTGTATTGCTCGCTTAGTTCACGAAACTCATCATAAGTAAAATGGGGTAACTTTGCCGATAAGTCTGCATCTTGCTGGTTTATATTTATTAGCGTGTCGCGCATTGCCTTGACTGGGCGCACCATTAAAAATCGCATATAAAATAGGGTGAAAATAAAGCCAGCCACAATCACTAAAGCTAATGCCCAAAATAACCCAGTACTTTGTTGGTTTAGGGTTAAGCTTTCATACAGCCAAAATAAAGTAATAGCCTGAAATAAAAATACAAAACTTAAATTACCCACAATTTTGCGCGTTAAGGTAAAAAAAAGTGTTTTTTCTAAAAAATTATAAATTCGCATATAGCTACTCATTATGTACAGACCATTTGGTTATTATTAATCACCTAAGTAAGCTTTAGTTTGTGCCGGATAATTTGTAAAAATACCATCCACACCTAAATCTAGCATCAGCTTTATATCTTGTTGTTTGTCTACAGTGTACGCATAAATTATTAAACCACGTTGTTTTGCATCATCTACAAAGGTTTTATTTATAAAGTTTTTATCTACATGAACACTGTACGCGCCTAAGTCTTCAGCAAACTTTGCATAATTAATTGGTATAGATGACGTTAGTGCACCCATTTTTAGCCAAGGTAAGCGTTTTTTTAACCAGGCTAGTTGATGATGATCGAACGACGACACTAAAATGTTATCTGCTGATATGCGTTTTTCTGTAATGTTTTTTTCAACTTGAGCTGCAAACTGTTCAAGATTAAAAGTATGTTTTAGCTCTAAATTTAAGAGTGTTTGATTATTATTCCAATCAAAAAGTTGCTGTAAAGTTGGTACTTTTTCGCCATTACCAGCATTGAGTTGCATAATGTGAGCAGCAGTAAAGTTACACACTTTACCTACGCCGTTAGTGGTTCTATCAAGCCAAGTGTCGTGAATGATCATGTAATCATCAAGTGCGCTTTGTACATCTACTTCAATGCCGTCAACGCCTATTTGTAAGGCCGCCATAATGGCGCTTTGGGTGTTCTCTGGAAAGTGCCCACTGGCACCGCGATGGGCAAATACTTTCATTGGCGTGATTTCCGTGCAATAGACCAAGTTTCAAAACAAGCAGCGCTAACAATTAATGCACCACCAATAAAAGTGGCGATAGAGGGGCGCTCATGCAAAATAATAATAGCTAATAATGTGCCGTAAAGTGGCTGAAGGCAAGCAATTAGCCCCGCGGTTGCCGCCGATAAATGCTTTAAACTGGCAGCAAATAATGAGTGTGGAGCTGCGGTAAATATAACTCCCGCAACTAAAATAAGCACCAAATCGTGATTAGTGGTCGCATAAATAGGCACTTCAATAAACGCGCAAAGCATTAGGCTGGCAACCAAGGTTTGATAAAACATGGTTTGCGGGCCACCGTATTGATTAAAATAGCGCTTATGAATGATATTACGAATGGCAAAAAAGAACGCCGAAATAACCCCAGTGATCACCCCAAGTGTTACATCATTCCCTAAATTTGTATTAGGTATTAATAAATAAATGCCGATTAACACTACCGCCGCACTAATAATATCTTTTGCTTTGGGCTTACTTTTATGAAAAAACGGTTCTAAAAACACGGTTATTACCGGGTAGCTAAAAAAAGCCAACATACCAATGGTGATCCCAGCAAGTTGCATTCCCGCAAAATAAGTTACCCAATGTATGCCTACTGCCACACCGAGTAACAGGGCAATTAAGTAATCTTTACCTTGGTTTAGCTTAATCGGTTTTTTTTGCATGCCGAGCAAAATAAAAATAGCGATGCCGGCTATGGCTGCACGATACACGGTAATGTCGAGTGCATTTAAACCAATTAACTTTGCAAATAGCGCAGTGCCGCCAAAGAGTAATACGGCAATGTGTAGGTAAATTAAACTTTGCTGTTGCGACTGCATGTTATTTCCTTATGTTGGCTCATCTAAATATTGCAGACAATGGTTAAGATGAATTTTTGATTTTTCGTGACAAATGTAAGCAAAGTTAGCTGTATTTAAGGTAATGTAACTAAAATCGAATTTACTTTTAATATTCGTTTAGCTTACACTCGTTAGTAGGTTACTGCGTTTAAAATTGATAAATACAGGAATTAAACGTTTATTTGTAAAGTTGTGCGTAAAAACACTAAACCAAGCTTGAGTGTATTAATAACAAAAACGCGCTGCTGAAACAGCATTAATAATTAAAATAATGAAAAATGAGGGAATAAATGACACGTTTTATAGCAATAAAAACCGAAGAAAGCACGGCCGTTTTAACCATGAATACCCCAGAAAACCGCCATAATCCAGAGTTTTTGGCTGAGTTTAATCAGCATCTTGATCAAATAGAAGCCGATAAAAATATTAAGTCGGTGGTGCTTACATCTAACAGTGAAAAAAATTGGTCATTGGGAATCGATCTAGAGTGGATGGCTAATACGAGTAATACCCCAGAAACAATTGCCGGCTTTATGAGCGATGTAACCGCGTTATTAAAACGCATTGTTACGTTTCCTATGCCGATTATTGCCGCGTTAAACGGCCATACTTTTGGTAATGGTGCAGTATTGGCCTGCGCTTGTGATTTTAGGCTAATGAAATCTGATAAAGGATTTTTTTGTTTTCCTGAAGTCGATGTGATGGTGCCATTTTTACCCTCAATGTTTCCTATTATTAATAAAGCTATTCCACAAGCCTTTTTTAACCGTTTAGCTATGTCGGGTATGCGAGTAGGGGCACAAGAGTTATTAGATAACAAAGTAGTAGAAGCTATTTTTGCCGATGAAGCTCAATTACAAGCAGGTGCGCTGGGCTTTGCACAACAGTTTAATAAAAACCGTTGGATTTACGCTCAAAATAAAACCCAAATGAATAAACAAATAGTGTTAACCATGGAAACAGAAGATCCGATCTTTATCGATAATATCAGTAAATTGTTATGGAAAAATTTACAGCAAAAATAATTCTAACTTAGCGTCAAACAGGCCTTAATGAGTTTGTTTGAGCTACTAATTTTAGTTACTAATTTTAACTTATAGCAGAATAAACCCGCCACAAAATTAAGGGCGGGTTAAGCCCGGTTAAGCTAAGTTTTTAAATACAAAAAGTAAGGTAAAAGTGCTTTATTAAAAGTTTAATAGCTTTTACCTGTCTCATTTTAGCTATATGGGTTAAAATACCTACATAACCAAACTAACAAGATAGTGAATGTCAAACCAAGATCCAAATCTCAGTCGAGAACAAGAAAAGTACGAAAACCCAGTCCCTAGCCGTGAGTTTATACTTACTCACCTTCAAGAGCGTTCAAAACCTGCTAACTATGCACAGTTATGTGAAGAACTAGCGGTAAACGATGAAGAACGGCAAATCGCATTTAAACGCCGCCTTCGTGCTATGGAACGTGACGGTCAGCTGTATTTTAATAAGCATAAATGTTACGCCCTAATTGACGAAGCCGGTTTAACTAAAGGCAAAGTAGTAGGCCACAGAGACGGTTTTGGCTTTTTAGAAGTTGAAGGCGAGAATAAAGATTGGTTTATTGCTAAGCACCAAATGAACATGGTGTTACATGGCGACATTGTACTTGCTAAAGGCACTAAACGTGGCTCTGGCTCAAAATGCGATGCACGTATTATAAAAGTACTTACCAACGAGCGAGCGCCTATTGTTGGCCGCTATTTTGTTGAGCATGGTATTGCCGTTGTGGTTGCCGAAGATCCGCGTATTACCCAAGACATAATGATTTTACCGGGAAGCGAAAACGGCGCGCGCCATAACCAAATGGTGCAAGTTAAAATAACGCAAAACCCCACCCGAAATATGAACGCGGTAGGTAAAGTAATTGACGTACTTGGCGAGCATTTAGCCCCAGGTATGGAAATAGAAGTTGCCCTGCGTAACCACGATATTCCGCACGTTTGGCCAGAAGAAGTTGAAGCGCAAGTAGCCCACTTTGGCGAATTTGTTGACGAGGCTGATAAGCAAAATCGCGTAGATTTACGCGACCTACCTTTAGTAACCATAGATGGCGAAGACGCACGCGACTTTGATGATGCCGTTTATTGTGAGCCTAAAAAGTCAGGTGGTTGGCGTTTATGGGTTGCCATTGCCGATGTATCGCATTACGTAGGTATGAACACCCCGCTAAACAAAGAAGCCATAGAGCGCGGTAACTCAGTGTATTTTCCTGAGCAAGTAATTCCTATGCTGCCTAAAGTATTGTCTAACGGCTTATGTTCGCTTAACCCTGAAGTTGACCGCTTATGTATGGTTGCCGAAATGACAGTGTCAGATTCGGGCAAGCTTTCGGGTTATAAGTTTTACGAGGCGATAATGAATTCGCATGCACGTTTAACTTACACCAAAGTAAATGCCATTTTACAAAACGATGAGAAACTACGTAAAGAATATGCGCATGTAGTGCCACATTTAACCGATTTACAGCAAATGTATTTAGCGCTTAAATCGGCTCGCCAAGAGCGTGGTGCAATTGAGTTTGAAACTCTCGAAACTCGTTTTGTATTTAACGCACAGCGTAAAATAGAATCGATAGTGCCGGTTATTCGTAACGATGCGCACAAACTTATTGAAGAATGTATGATTTTAGCCAACGTATCGGCGGCTAAATTACTTGAAAAACACGAAGCCAGCGCGCTATTTCGTGTCCATGACGAGCCAGATAGCGAAAAACTAGGTAACTTTACTAAGTTTTTAGGCGAACTTGGTATTGAGAGCACGTTAAGCGACGAGCCAACACCTAAAGAAATTACTCAAGTGCTAGCTCGTTTAGGCGATCGCCCAGAAGCAGAGCTTATTCAAACCATGCTGCTGCGCTCAATGAAGCAAGCTGTGTATCAACCAGATAACATAGGCCACTTTGGTTTAGCCTTATCTGCTTATGCGCACTTTACTTCACCAATTCGTCGTTACCCCGACTTAGTAGTGCATCGTGCTATAAAAGCGGTACTAAAAGCACAAGGCCAACATACTTCAGGCGAATACGCATACACAGATGACGAAGTAGATAAGTTAGGTGAGCAGTGTTCTACCACAGAGCGCCGTGCCGACGATGCTACTCGCGAAGTAGCCGATTGGTTAAAATGTGAGTTTATGCAAGATCACGTTGGCACTGAGTTTGACGGTGTTATTTCATCGGTAACCAATTTTGGTTTATTCATTCGTTTAGATGATTTGCAAATTGATGGCCTTATTCATGTTGCCAACTTAGGCAATGAATTTTTTGCCCATGATGCCGCAAAACATTGTTTAATAGGCGAGCAAACGCACAAAGTATATCGCCTTGGCGATAAAGTAACGGTAAGTGTTGCATCGGTTAGCTTAGAAGACAGACGCATAAACTTAACCCTTAAAGGCGATAAAGCGCAAGACCGATACACGCGCCGCCGTGGGCCAAAAGGCACTGATAAATCTGAGCATGCACCTGCGAGTGTACGCTCACAGTTAAAAGCAGGCAAAGTACCGGGTAAAAAATCGCATGGCGATGAAAAACCTAAAGGTAAAAAAAGGCCAGCAAGCAAAGATAAAGGTAAACCTGCAAATAAGTCGGCAACTAAACCAGCTGACAAAAAAGCAGTAGATGCCACAGCAAATAAAAAACCGAAAAAAAAGGCCGTTAAAAAGCCTAAAAGAGTAGGCAAAAATGCCCGCAAACGTAATACCCCAGGAGCAGAAAATACGTGAGTAATGAATTAATTTTTGGTTTTCATTCTGTTGAAGCGATTTTAGCAAGCGAACCAGAGCGTTTTGTAGAAATTTATGCGCTTAAAGGGCGTGACGATAAACGCTCAACCCCGATTATTGATGAAGCACTTAAATTTGGTATTTCAGTACAGTACATGCAACGCAAAGCCCTTGATAGCAAATCAAAAGGCGAGCAGCATCAAGGTATTATTGCCAACGTAAAAGCAGCACCAACGTTTAACGAAAAAGATCTTGATGCGATTATTGCACGTGAAGATACTCCATTTTTGTTAGTGCTTGATGGCATTACTGATCCGCATAACTTAGGTGCATGTTTACGTAGTGCCGACGCCGCTGGCGTACATGCTGTAATAGTACCTAAAGATCGCTCAGCTAAGCTTAACGGCACAGCGCGTAAAGTTGCCTGTGGCGCAGCCGAAACAGTACCGCTTATTCAGGTTACTAACCTTGCACGTACATTGCGCGAAATTAAAGACGCTGGTGTTTGGGTTGTAGGCACTGCAGGCGAAACAGATAACCACGTATTTGATGCCAGCTTAACAGGGCCAATGGCTATTGTTATGGGTGCCGAAGGCGAAGGCATGCGCCGTTTAACCCGCGAGCATTGCGACTTGTTAGTTAAAATACCTATGGCGGGAACGGTTTCAAGCTTAAACGTATCGGTAGCCACAGGTATTTGTTTATTTGAAGTATTACGCCAACGTAGCGTTAATAACTAAGTTATTAACTGGCTCGTTTAAGCAATAAAAAAACCGAGGTTGAAAATTCAACCTCGGTTTTTTTGTGTTCGTAATTTAATGCGGTTGTTATAAACGGTTCAATAACAAGGCAATAATTTAGATGTGTAGTGTTTCCTGCATAAAAAATTATTACCGCTGTTAGTAAGTAGTATTGCCTTAAAAGCACAGGTAAACGGTTCAATAACAAAGCAACAATTTAGATATGTAGTGTTTCCTACATAAAAAATTATTAACGCTGTTAGTAAGTAGTATTGCCTTAAAAGCGCAGGTAAACGGTTCAATAACAAGGCAATAATTTAGATGTGTAGTGTTTCCTACATAAAAAATTATTAACGCTGTTAGTGAGCCGTTTAACCAGCTTTCAACTTAGAATGAGTAGCTGTAGCCCAACTGTAGGGTACGAGGCTTACCTGGTTGGATACCGCCATTAGCACGATTAGCAATGTAGGTTTTATCAAACAAGTTATCAACGCTTAAGTATACTTTTTGATTGTCGTCGATGCGGTATTTAGCGGCTAAATCCCATACCACACGGCTATTAATAGCATTTAAGCCAGAGTCGGTTAAATCTGCATGTGAGTCAGATACATAGCGCAGTTGGCTGTGTACAACAAATGCTGATAATTCAGCACCCATAGAGAGTGCTACTTGGTTTTTTGGCACGTAAGGCATAGCGTCGCCTTTTTCTACTGTGCCCCAAATTTCTGAATCAAAAGTGTTTTTAAATTCAGAATCGGTGTAGGTGTAAGTTAACTTAACCGGGAACATAACAGTATCGGTGTTAAAAGTATGGCCTGCACTAAATTCAACGCCAGAAACAGCTACTTCACCATAGTTATATTGATCGCCAATGTTCTCATCGCTACACCCTACAGCGGCAGTACAATTACCGTGCATGTTGTCGTAATCAGAATAAAACGCAATAATTTCACCATTAATACCGCTTACGTTATAGCGTGAACCAAATTCAATATTTACACTTTTTTCTTCTGCTTGGTCGGCATTACCCGGCGCGGCTGGTGCATAACCTTGTTGAATACCAGCAAGTAGAGTGATGTTGTCGTTTACTGTGTAAGTTGCACCGAGTGACGGCACTAAAATATCAGTGTCGTTCGACACATTTTTAGTTAAACCATTGCTGCGTGTAGGATCCGACTTTGCCCACTCTTCACGGGTAATCGTAATGTCTTCGAAGCGCAGGCCTGCACTGATCACTAATGCATCTAGCGTCCATTCGTCTTGAATAAATAAAGTACGTGCAGTGGCACTATCTACGCGGTTACTGTCAGAACCCGGAACTCCGCGCTCTGTCAGTGTCATGCTTAAGTCTTGATTAAGCGTGTACTCGTCTTGCCACTGAAAGCGATCCATTTCGTCTTCATGGTAACGCATACCCACAGTTATATAGTGATTGCCAGCAGGGATATGCAGCTCAGACTGAATACCTTTAGCTTGGTAGTCGCGGTTATTTGCTTTTATAGCAATGCCTTCAATACCTTGTGCGGTAGGGTTGGCTTCAAATTCGCTGTACTGCTCAAGGTAGCTTTCGCTTACTTTACTGGCTTTATACCAGTTACGATGAAAGTCGTTTAAATATGCCGTAGCAAGTAGTTCGTAACCAGCACCAAAGCGATATGCATAGTTAAGTTGATAAGCATTGTGACGGGTATTCATTTCATCATTTTGCGATGCCGCATAACGACGGTATGGCGTTGCTTGGTAATCGGCATCGGTTAAGCCCATGTAAGTTTCGTCTGATGTTTCGTCTGAATACTTAATTTTTAGCTCAAGGTTATGCGCGTCATTTTTACCAAATGTATGGCCTAACTTTAATAGTAAGTCAGTTTTTTCAAAGCCGGTGTTGTCATCGCCAACTGGCAGCTCTTTAAAACCATCTGCGCCGTAGGTAAATACTTCAATTAAACCCGCGGTATTGTTTTTTTCTTTGGCAAAATAAGCATGGCCTTTATAGTAGCCATCGCTACCTAAGGCAGCATCAAGCATACCTGTTGAGCTATTAGGCTCGGTTGGTAAGCTGCGCGATAATAAGTTTAAAACGCCGCCTGTAGTACGTGGACCATATTTAACCGATGCAGCACCTTTTAATACTTCAATAGACTCCATGCGGCCCATAGTAGGGAAGTAATAAGCCGAAGGAGCCGAGTAAGGCGCAGGTGCTACAAGTACACCATCTTCCATTACTGATACTTTGTCGTTACGACCAGTGCCAGTTCCGCGCATACCTATATTAGGGCGCAGGCCGTAGCCGTCTTCTTCTTGTACGTAAACACCAGGTACAGAGGCTAAAACACGAGAAATGTCGGTAAATTCAAATTTTTGCAGCTCAGCATCCGAAATAAACGTTGCAGAGCCCGGAATATCGTTAATAGCTTGTTGTGAGCCTATAACTGTAATTTGTTCAAAGTTACGCTCTACCTTACCCATATCTTTTGCCATTGCAGTTGCACTAATAGACAAGGCAACCGCAGTTGCAAGGGTAGATACTAAAAACTTATGTGCCATTGAGACTATCCTAAATTGGGTCAATTAACTAAATTGGCGCAATTTAAACACGTTAACGAATGAGAATCAATGTTATTCAGCGTTTACGTGTGTAAGTTTTTATAACTAAAAATCTTCATATATATAACTTTTAATATATGAAGATTTGTTGGCTAGTATGTGTATAAAGCAGGTTAGCCTAAGCGAAGTTTTATAAATTCGGCCAGTTTAAAAACGGCATTTTCTGGCTCACTGGCCGTTTTTACTAAGCTAATACCAATATCACCCAAGGATGGTAAAAATTTGGTTTTAAGTTGATAGTTTAGCTCGTTTGGTACAGTACTTTTAGCCAGCACTGTAATGCCTAAGCCTTCTTTTAGCGCAGCAATAAGCCCAGTTAAATCGGCGTTGCTATACACAATACGATACTTTATTCCCGACCTTTCTAGCGCCTCTATAGCTCGGCGTCTGTAAATACACCCCTCGGGAGCGGTAACCAAAGTAACAGTGTCGTTTTGTGCCAGCGACAAGTCGCCCACCCATACCAGCTGATCTTGCTTAAAAATAGGAAATTGCTCCGAGTCGAGCTGCTCGTTGAGTGCCAGTACTAAATCAAACTGATCTTGGCGTTCTTGCGATAATAAATGCTTACTTAAACGCGATTTAACTTCCAGCGATACTTCAGGGTATAAAGCTACAAAGTCGCCAATAATAGAGGGTAAAATACGCGCTGCAAATTCGCTTGGAATACCCAAACGTACTCGGCCGGTAATACTTTCTGAGGTAAATAGCTGCAAAATGGCATCGTTGTGTTGCATCATTTGTTTAGCCATTGGTAATAATAGCTCGCCATATTGATTAAGCACTTGGCGTTGGCCTTGTTTTTTAAATAATTTATAACCGAGCAAATCTTCTAAGCGCTTTATTTGCAGGCTAACCGCAGGTTGCGATAAGCCAAGTAAATCGCCGGCTTTAGCAAAGCCGCTAGCCTCTACTACCATTACAAAAGTGCGTAAACTATCTGTTGAAATGTTTTTCATATTTAAAATCAAAATTAATATCGCCATATATATAAGCATTATTTATCAATTGATTAATAATTACAATTTGTTGTTGTACAGCGGGAGCAATATACTTTTGATATTATAAGTTTGATAGGTGTTTGTTATGACTTTTAGCCCCATTATGTTTGCCCGCCATAGCAAAGCTAACAGCGCGGTTATTAATTCTTTGCAGGCCAGCAACAACCACGTTGTAATAGACTTTAGCGGCACAGAAGCCTCGGTATTTTTAAGTAATATACTAGGCCACGATTTAACTAAGTTAACTGCCAGTGGTTTGGGTTTAATTGGCACCCTTGATGGCGATTTTAATTCTGATTATAGCTATGCCGTTTACTGCTTTAGCGAAACCGCTTTTAGATTTATATTACCGCACTGCGCAAGTCTGCAATTACAAGCACTTATAAACGAGCAACAACTGCGTTATGACATTGATTATGTTATGCGTACTGACCTAGCAAGCTTTATTTTAAGCGGCAGTAATGCCTTTGACTCAATTGTAGAAGCCTTTAAATTAACGCCGGGTTTACGTCTTTCAGATGCACAATTATGTTACGGTACGCAAAGCGGTGACGTATTTATCACAGTCATAAATAAAAACGACCAGCAACAATTTGTACTGGTGGCTAAAACTCCTGAGCTGCAAAAGTGGCAAGAGTATATGCAAGCCCAAGGCTTTGCCCTTATTCAAGGCGCTGCAGCGTAAAATATTCACCCTAACTTGGGTGCTCACAGCTTAGTATTAATATTTGGCTGTGTTTAATTACAATTTGGCAGGCGTTAAATGCAGGCCATATTATTCCCCCTCATTAAATTGAGGCCACGCCCAAATAACTGGGTTAATTTAAAAGTGAAGGAATATCATGACTTCTAAAACAGTACTTTATGCTAAGCACCTTGAAGCGGGCGCTAAAATGGTTGATTTTCATGGCTGGGAAATGCCAATTAACTACGGCTCGCAAATAGAAGAGCACAATGCAGTACGCAACGATGCCGGTATGTTTGACGTATCGCACATGACCATTGTTGATATACAAGGCGAGCAAGCACAAGCATTTTTACAAAAACTAGTAGCAAACGATGTTGCTAAACTTACCGTACCTGGTAAAGCGTTATATACCCCAATGCTAAATGAGCAAGGCGGCGTAATTGACGACTTAATAATTTATTTTTTCAGTAACACCTCTTATCGCCTAGTTGTTAACTCAGCAACTCGCGAAAAAGACTTAGCTCACCTTGCTAAAATATCAGCCGATTTTGCCGTTACCGTTACAGAGCGTAACGAATTTGGCATGATTGCAGTGCAAGGCCCTAACGCTAAAGCTAAAACTGCCACATTATTAACAGCTGAGCAAAATGCAGCAATAGAGGGTATGAAACCGTTTTTTGGCGTGCAAACAGGTGATTTATTTATTGCCACAACGGGTTATACTGGCGAAGACGGTTACGAAATTGTAGTGCCAAAAGAGCAAGCTGCCGATTTATGGCAACAACTGTTAGACGCAGGAGTTGCACCAGCAGGTTTAGGCGCACGCGACACGCTACGTTTAGAAGCGGGCATGAACCTTTATGGCCTAGATATGGACGAAAGCGTATCGCCACTAGCGGCTAACATGGCTTGGACTATTGCATGGGAACCACAAAGTCGTGACTTTATTGGCCGTGATGTACTAGTACAACAACGCGCCGACCAAAGCACTGATAAACAAGTAGGCCTAGTGCTAGAAGAAAAAGGTATCTTGCGCAGTGGCTCTAAAGTAATTGTTGATGGTGGCGAAGGTGTTATTACTTCTGGCACTTTTTCACCAACACTGGGTTACAGTGTAGCGCTTGCACGTGTACCACGTTCAACGGGCGACACCGCTCAGGTAGAAATGCGTAAAAAATTAGTTACCGTAAAAGTAGTAAAGCCTGGCTTTGTACGTAACGGTAAATCAATACTTTAAAGTATAAATAAATTTAATTTTGGTGCTATCACCCAATATAAACCAAAGGACAAAACAAAATGAGCAATATCCCTAGCGAGTTAAAGTATGCCTCTTCACACGAGTGGGTTCGCAACGAAGGTGACGGTACGTTTACTGTTGGTATTACTGAACATGCGCAAGAGTTACTTGGCGACATGGTATTCGTAGAACTTCCAGAAGTAGGCGACGAAGTAGATGCAGGCGAAGAGTGTGCAGTAGCAGAATCGGTAAAAGCAGCATCAGACATTTACGCACCAATTGGTGGCGAAATTGTTGCAATTAACGAAGAGCTAGAAGACGCACCAGAAACAGTTAACACCGACGCGTTTGGTGACGGCTGGTTATTTCGCATTAAAGCATCAGATGAGTCTGAGCTTGAAAACCTACTAAATGCAGAAGACTACGCAAACACTATTGACGAAGATTAATCTTTAGTGAGTAAAAAGCCCCATTATTTAAAACATTGGGGCTTTTATGATTTTGCTGCTTACCTTTCCATACACTGTAAGTTATTAAATCATATTAATTTTAAGTTATTGCTGGTTACCCATTAGTAATAATCACATTTTTTGGATCATAGGAATCTGGACACATGTCAAACGCCAAATCTCTTGAGCAGTTAGAGCAAACGCAAGATTTTATTCGCCGCCATATTGGGCCAAGCCCAGCGCAAGTAAGCGATATGCTTAGCGCGCTTGAAGTATCGAGTGTTGAAGAGCTGATCGGTCAAACTGTACCTGCAGGTATTCGCCTTGAGCAGCCTTTAACCGTGGGCGAAAGCCGCACCGAAGTTGAAACACTAAGCTACTTAAAATCAGTAGCAAGCAAAAATAAAGTTTTCAAATCGTATATTGGCCAAGGCTACCACCCAACACATGTACCGCACGTAATTTTACGTAACGTACTAGAAAACCCAGGTTGGTATACTGCGTACACTCCATATCAGCCAGAGATAGCGCAAGGGCGTTTAGAGTCGTTACTTAACTTTCAAACTATGACCCTAGATTTAACCGGCCTAGATTTAGCAAGTGCATCGTTACTTGACGAATCAACCGCTGCAGCAGAGGCTATGGGCCTTGCAAAACGTGTATCTAAAGCGAAAAAAGCCAATGCATTTTTTATTGCCGACGACGTACACACACAAACAATTGACGTAGTAAGCACCCGCGCCGAGCAGTTTGGTTTTGAAATAATTGTTGGCAAAGCAGCCGACGCTGTTAACCATGAGATTTTTGGCGCGTTATTTCAATACCCATCAACAACTGGTGAAGTGGTAGACATTACCGACCTAATTGCTGGCGTACAAAGCAAAAAGGCAATTGCCTGTGTTGCTGCCGACATTATGAGTTTATTACTATTAAAAGCACCGGGTAAATTAGGCGCAGACGTAGTATTAGGTTCGGCGCAGCGTTTTGGTGTACCTATGGGTTACGGTGGCCCACATGCTGCATTTTTTGCAACACGTGACGCGTACAAACGTTCATTACCAGGTCGTATTATTGGCGTATCTAAAGACCGTTTAGGTAACGATGCACTGCGTATGGCAATGCAAACGCGTGAGCAACACATTCGCCGCGACAAAGCCAACTCAAACATTTGTACCGCGCAAGTATTACTTGCCAACATGGCAGCGTTTTACGCTGTGTACCATGGCCCACAAGGCTTAAAAACTATTGCTCAGCGTATTCATCGCTTTGCCGATATTTTAGCTGCAGGCTTACAAGCTAAAGGCGTGAGCCTTAAACACAACACCTGGTTTGATACCCTAACGGTAGTAAGCGATAGCAAAGCCGACGTTATTGCGCGTGCACTAGCAAGCGGTGTTAACTTTGCTACTAACCGCGATGGCGAATACTCAATTGCCGTATCAGAAACCACCACACGTGCAGACGTAGCGCAGTTATTTGATATTGTATTAGGCGAAGGCCATGGCCTAAGTGTTGATGCAATTGCAGCCGATATTGAAAACAATGGCAGCACGTCAATTCCAGCAAGCTTAGAGCGTGATGACGAAGTATTAACGCACCCTAACTTTAATTCGTACCACAGCGAAACTGAAATGCTGCGTTATATTAAGCGCCTAGAAAACAAAGATTTAGCGCTTAATCACTCAATGATCTCGTTAGGTTCATGTACCATGAAACTAAACGCGACTGCTGAGATGATCCCAATTACCTGGCCTGAATTTTCAAACTTGCACCCATTTTGCCCGCTAGATCAAGCACAAGGCTATCAAATTATGATGGGCGAACTGCATGATTGGTTGGTAAACATTACCGGTTACGATGCGGTTTCATTGCAACCTAACTCAGGTGCTCAAGGTGAATACGCAGGCTTAATTGCCATTCGTAAATACCACGAGTCACGCGGCGACGCTCACCGTAACGTATGTTTAATTCCAAGCTCGGCGCATGGTACTAACCCAGCGTCGGCACAAATGGCCAGCATGAAAATTGTGGTGGTTGATTGTGATAAAAACGGTAACGTAGACATGGCCGATCTTAAAGCGAAAGCAGAAGCGGTAGCCGAAAACTTATCGTGTATTATGATCACTTACCCATCTACACACGGCGTATACGAAGAAACAATTCGTGAAATTTGCGATATTATTCATCAGCACGGCGGCCAAGTTTACATGGACGGCGCAAACATGAACGCGCAAGTTGGCGTAACTAGCCCAGGCTTTATTGGCTCAGACGTATCGCACTTAAACTTGCATAAAACCTTTTGTATTCCACACGGTGGCGGTGGCCCAGGTGTTGGCCCAATTGGTGTTAAATCGCACCTTGCGCCATTTATGCCTAACCACAGCATTATTAACGTACCAGGTACTAACGAAGGTAATGGAGCGGTATCGGCAGCGCCATATGGTTCAGCGTCTATTTTACCTATTTCGTGGGCTTACATTACCATGATGGGCTCAGAGGGCTTAAAACAAGCCACTGAAATGGCAATTGTAAATGCTAACTACTTAACGCATGAGCTAAGCAAGCACTTTCCAATTTTATACCGTGGCCGTAACAACCGTGTTGCGCACGAATGTATTGTTGACTTGCGTCCGCTTAAAGAGTTGTCGGGTATTACTGAAATGGACGTAGCTAAACGCCTACAAGACTACGGCTTCCATTCACCTACTATGTCGTTCCCAGTAGCGGGCACGTTAATGATAGAGCCTACCGAGTCTGAGTCTAAGGTTGAGATCGACCGCTTCATCGAAGCAATGGTGTCAATTAAGAGCGAAATCGACAAAGTAATCTCTGGCGAATGGTCAATCGAAAACAACCCGTTAGTGTTTGCACCGCACACCCAAGGCGACGTGTTAGGTAACGAATGGGACCGTGCATACGACCGTTTTTACGCAGCATTCCCAGTGCCAAGCGTGGCTAAAAACAAGTTCTGGCCAACCGTAACACGTATTGACGACGTATACGGCGACCGTAACTTAGTGTGTGCTTGCCCACCGGTTGAGACATACCGCGATTAATTTTTTGAAAAAATTTCTACTGTAGAGTGGAAATTTATCAAAATTATAAAAGCCGTTGCAGTAATGCAACGGCTTTTTTGTGCGTGGTGATTCGCCATAAATTATATGGGCGTAGGTTGGGAAGAGTGCAACGAAGCCCAACGAATCACAAATATACTTACTCGCTCAAAAGCCAAGAGTATGTGTTATTTATTGTAGACGTTAAGCTTGCTGACGCGTTGATTGTTAAATCAAAATTTGGTACCCCTTAAATAAAATTGCACACATGTAGCCTTTGGGCTACAATTGTTTTATGAAATATCGTATTAAGAAAACCGACGAGTTCGATAAATGGCTTAAAAAGATCAAAGATCGTCAAGCTTTTATGGCAATAGCTAAACGTATTACACGTGCCATAAATGGTAATTTTGGCGATAGTGAATCTGTTGGTGGTGGCATATCTGAAATGCGAATTTTCGTAGGGAAAGGCTATCGTGTTTATTACATAATTAGAGGTGGTGAAGTTATTTTACTACTCAGTGGTGGACACAAAGGCACACAAGGCAAAGACATTACCAAAGCAAAAGCCCTTTTAAGAGAGTTGGAGTAATTATTATGGCGCTACAAACATCAGATTTTAACCCGTTTGACTATATGGAAACACAGCAAGAAATTAATACATTTTTAGAAGAGTGTTTAGCTGATGATGATCCAAACACTTTTATTGAAGCACTTGGCTTATTAGTTAAAAAACATGGCGTGAGTGATATTGCTAAAGCAACGGGATTAAACCGTGAAAGCTTATATAAAGCCGTTAACGGTAAAACCAAGCCACGTTGGGAAACTATTTTTAAAGTGATGAAAGCACTTAACTTTCGCCTTACAACACAAGTAGCATAGGCTGGGTAGAGTGCAACGAAACCCAACAAATCCCAAATATACTTACTCGCTTAAAAGCCAAGAGTATGTATTATTTATTGTAGGCGTTTAGCTTGCTGACGCGCGGGCGCCAGCCCGAATAAGTATTTGAATAGGTGTTTGAGGTTATCATCACCGATAATGCGAATACGTTTCGCGTTTCACGCTTCTAGAAATTAGAAACCTTATTCAAGGTTTTGTCGCGCTGGCGACAGCAGCCAAAGAGGGGCTGCCGCTGACCCCTCTCTGGACTCTCCCAGCGCCACCCGAGCATCACGCTTAATCCTTCAAAACACAATTGATGTGAACGTAAACGCCATGAAAGCACATCCATGTGCAAGCATGGCTTTCATTTCATCCATGAAATGAATTACTCATCAATTGCTTATTTTCAGGGCGTGATGACGGGGGAAGGGTGTTAAACGTGAGGTTGGTGTTTGGTCTTGGCAAGAAACAAGACCTGACCCTATGCACATTATTATATTTACACAAAATTAATGATCTCCTACCCTTCTATTTACCATTTAAGCTTCTCTTGACAAAAATCTCGATATTTCTTTTTTCTTCACTAGATAGTTTACTTTCATGTTCTTTAAATGAAGATATTATTTTACGACACTTCAGCACTGTGGCTAGAAGCATATTAACTTTGTCGTTTTCAACCTTAAATGACCTTCGAGCTGTTAATGCTTGTGTAAAGTCAATATTTGCAAGTTTTAATAACTGAATTGCTTCGCTATTACTTAAATATTGTAATTGACCTGTCAGTAATACTTTACTGAATTGGACATCTGATGCTTGGAGTAAACTCTCTAATAAATAAATGGGAAGTTTAGGCATCTCTGAATCAGAAATATCGCCTCCTTTAATGATCTCTTGAAAGCCCAGCGCATCTTTTAATGAATCATTAATTAAATTTGAGTCTATTAGATCGCTTTTTGATTCAATCAAAACTTTTCGTTGGTTAGTGGACAAGCTTCTTAACTCTAACAAGCTATAGAATACATCTTTATCAAAAGTTAGTTCTTCATTAAGTTGATTCTCGACCACAAAAGAATCGAAGTGTTTAGCTAGGTAAACTGCTGATAGATCTTTGTGAGTTTCTGTGATGGCCTCAAACGTTTCGACATCAACCATTAATTGATTATTTTCAAGTAAGAAAGAAAGCTTGTATGAAGGGATTTCTTCGAATTGATCGATTTGGTAGTGGAAATTGAAGTACGATACATAAGCTTCAAAAGCTCCAATTTCGATTTGGTCATCAAGAATTATTAGTAAATAAGACTCTATGGCTTCATTAGAGAGGGCTGCCTTTTTTTCCGAACACAGAGCCTTATAGTTGTTATTTAAAAACTCTTTAAATGGCTTGTCTTGAATAGACTCTAGTTCATACAAATAGTCTGTATTGTTCCAATTTGCCGAAATCCGTTGTGCTTCTAACAGATGTATCGAAAGTTCATCTCTGTTTTTCAAGCTCTTAATATCTTTAATAATAAAATTATGTTTTTCAATAATCTTGATTCGCGTATCAATAGATATATGTTTGTTGTTTAATAGCCAAACATAATCTTCTTCTTTTGAAACACTAAAATGACCATATGATAATCTCAATGCTATTTGTTCTATTTCAGTATCAAAGATACTTATGAAGTCTTGATCCTCGATTGCCTTAAGACAAGAAAAGTCCCTATGATCGTTTTTAAGTCCAAACAGTTTCTTAGCTATTACCGATAGATTGCTTTCGTGTATTTCAAAAAGTTTATTTTTTAGCACTAAAGCCAAGAAATCTGTTTCGTTTTCCACATGTGACAAATGCTGAAACTTAACATCCAGATACTTAAACACGCGAAATATTTTAGTCGCATCAAATTTTGATTTTGCGAAATGCTCACCAATTGATTCATTTTTGTTCAAGAAGCTTTTTAACTCATTAACGGCATCGCTTAAATAATCGTTGCTGTCTTTGCTAGGTAAAGAATCAATCGAATGAATAAGCAATAACTGTTTGTCTTTTTGAATAAATGACTGTTCAGTAATAAGATCCTTCCAATAGTTTTTGAAGTTATGAACTACGGCAACAATCCATGCTTCTTTATTCACAAGGTTTTTTAATCCATCGCGCACAAGTTGTATACGGTTGGAGTTTCCAGCTAAATAATTTTCTATAAATCTGAATACTGGCAATGGATTTTTACTGCCCAACATATGATCGAACAATTGATAGTTAAAAAACGTTCCTTTTTTGTAATCTTCATCTGATAGATATCTTAGAGCTTCTTCATAGTTATCAACTATGCATAATGGATCAGCGTTTTCGTCGCTTTGAACATTCCTTATAAATGCCATGTCATTTATGGTCATATGTCCTTCATGGAAGTGAGAAATGTACTCGTCATAATGTTGGTCTATATAGCCCCTTTCCAGTAACAAAACTAAAAGGTGCTTATCCGCTATATTTTTAAAAACATCTTGTCTTGAGCAGGACTTAATAATTCCTGTTATAGGCAGCTCATGTAACAGTGAAAGCTCGACATTTAATTGCTCTATTTTCTTTGAAATATCTAACTTTGCTTCTTCTGACTTATCAATGATTCTGCGTTTTCTTTCATCATAATTAGGCAATAGTTCGTCTAAAAATTTTCCAAAACTGAAGTTTACACTTAGATAATTATTATTCGTATTTATTCGGTAGGTCATTTGACTTTTATCTTGCAGCAATTCATCAAATACTTCAGGGTTTTTAATAGTGTCTATTCTGTGCCCGCTTATTTCAAAAATTCCATGATTTGTATTGATTCTGGGAAGTAGGCTTAAGACGTAGCTCGCACTCAATTCCTTTAAAGAGCTAGTTAATTCATGTTCAGAGTCAAGTAAGCGCTGTTTAAATTGGTTAATTTCAGCCTCAATCGACTCCTCTTTTTCACCTTTGATGTTAACAACATCAGAGAAAAATGTTATCAGGTCACCTTTACCGCTATGAAGTAAAGCAAAGTCGTCACAATAAACATTTTTGTAAACAATAAAAGCAAACAACTTGGTTAGATTTAGATGCTCCAAATTTTTAACTAATGTATTTTTGTAAATACCAAATTCGGTCACAATGTTTTTAAGCATTCTCATGTCATCAACATAGACCGAAACACCTCTTAAAAATGAGTCTTCTATATCATTTATTAGGTTGGCATTTTGAATTAACTCTTTGAGTTGAGGGTAGGAGTTTGCTTTACTGGCGATAGGAATAATTGGAATTATGACATCAAAAAACTTCGTCCGATCTTTACCTTGAAATACATCATCACGTAATGCATATATAAACCTGACTTTCTGCTTTACGTCTTTGCTGTCGTTTATTAGCTTATTTAGCTCTTTAAGTTTTATGAACACTTCAGTATTTTGAAATCGGTCTAAATCTTCAAAAACAACAACATCACTTTTCTGACTGGCGAAAAAATAAATTATTTCATCAAGATAAATATTAAATATTGAATCCTTTTTCTGTTGTTCAAATGCCAATTCCCCTTTGGCCGGATTAAATTTAGAAATGTTATATCCACTTAAACTTTTGTATAAATCTCTAACAACAAGTAAAGGTATAGAAACAAGGTAACTCAAAAACCAGAGATTGATATTTACTAATTTTGGTGATGATAAAACAGACTCAATCAGAGTTTTTAATGAGAAACTTGGCAGATAAAGTATTGCCCCTATTATTGCTCCCCAAAAAACTAAAGAAGCTGCTATCGAAATCGCGTGAAAATTAGATACTGGTAGTGGAAATATTCTTCTGAATCTTGAATTTGGAGTTTTTTTACTATCCGTTCTATAAAGCAACTGCTGAACAATGCTTTTTTCTATCTTACTTAGGTCTTCTCGTGCATGTGAAGCTTCTAGCTTAATGTTAGTGCCATTTGTTCCCGCTAATATTGCAGTGTTTTCTTCAGGTGAATCAACTCCAACGCTTTGCGACAGATCTTTAAATGATGCTAACGATATGGATGTAAACTTTAAAAATGGAGTCTTTCTTATATAGGTATTTAGAAGAGAACTCTTGCCGCCAGAATACGGTGAAGTTATAGCAATTTCTCGAACCGTTTGTTCTCTATTGATAAGTGTTTCATTTAGCATATCTATATAAGTGTCAACATACTTTGCATCATCAGTCGGACATAGATCAGGAAGCTTAGAAGAATTTGTATTTGCTGGCAGCTCGAAACACCTGAGAACAGCCCAGCATGTTTTAATAATTCCTTTTTTAATAACTACCCAAATAGCCTTAGGGAGTGCCCAGAAAAGCCAGAACAGTATACTTCTAGTTTTTAACCACAGTAGTTTTAGAAAAGACATCAAATTCCCTCTTAGCGATTATATTTCTTGTATTTTGACAGCATCGAATAAATAGAGATTACTATACAATTAAAAGCTTGATTATTTTACTTAAATTTATACTCTACTAACTAATTTTCAAAATGTTGCGGCGCTTAGGGAAGCGACTACATCCCCAAAATGTAAAGTCGCTAGGGTCAGGTCTCTCTTTTCGCCTTATGTGATTAATGAAAAATGCAAAGCCTGCACCTAGTAACCCCATTTAAAAAAGGGCAATGTTATTGCCCTTTAATGCGCTTAAGGAAATCAAAGGGGTCAGGAAATCAAAGGGGTCAAATCTTGACTTCATACATCAATGGTCTAGATTTATAGTTTATTGCTCATTGAGTTTATTATTATGTCTAGACCACTGCGAATAGAGTATGAAAATGCGTTTTATCAATCGTGGAAGAGGGCGTGAAAATACCTTTTTGAGTGATGACGATTTTAAGCATTTTTTATACTGCATTGAGCAAGCAAGCCTTCGTTTTAATATTGAAGTGCATTCGTATTGTTTAATGACCAATCATTACCACCTACTAATAAAAACCCCTGATGCAAATTTAGGCAGAGCCATGAAACATATTAATGGTCTCTATACGCAATATTTTAATAGAACACACAATACAGATGGTGCACTGTTTAGAGGTCGCTACAAGGCGGTGCTGGTGGATGCTGATAATTACTTACTACATGTTAGCCGTTATATACATCGTAACCCAATAGAAACAAGTACACCGTTAGTAGATGTACTTATTGACTATAAATGGTCTAGCTATTCAGCTTTCATCAAAAAAACAGTGACGCCAAAATGGCTAGTTCGAGACTTTATATTTTCGCTTCAAGGAAAGAATCGTAAATATGCTGCGTACAAACAGTTTGTTGAATATGAAAATAATAAAGAGGTAAGTACGTTTTATGGCGCTAAAAAGTTACTTTCAGTTTTGGGTTGTGACGCATTTATTGAAAAAATAAAGGGGTATATAGCAATACCAGATAGCGAAAGAAGTATTGTTATTAAAAAACGCTCAACGGATGATGTAATTGATTACTTAGCTAAATATTTTTGTATAGATACACATGATATTGTAACGGTTAAAAAAGGGCGAAAAGAGAAAAACTTGCCACGTATGTTTGCTATTAAATTATGCCAAGATTTAACTGGGCAAAATTTAAAAGCGTTAGCCGTTATTTTTAATGTTCAACATTATTCAGCTATATCCCAAACGGTATGTAGGCTAAATAAGTTAATAATTGAAGATGATAAGGTCAAATTACAATTCGAAAAACTGCGAGATAGCTTGATGTGTGAAGTCAAGATTTGACCCCAAACCTTCAAACCTTTCAAACCTTTCAAACCTTCCAAACCTTTGACCCAAACCTTCAACGCAAATAAGGTAGGCCGGATAAGCGGCGCAGCCGTGCCATCCGACAGTTCACATAATTGCTTAAATAAACTTAAGAGCTTACGCTTCAGCCCCCAGTAAACTATCAATATAAGTGAGTTCTTCGCTAAAAATACCACTAATGAATGCACTTTGTTCGCTAATTACAGCGTCATGAGGTTGGGCTTTATAGTCTTGTTGGCACCTGACAAGTTCGGTGGCTAACCATTGGCATGTGTTGTTTGCTGTATTTATGGCTGTTTTTAAAAAAGATGACCATTTTATTTTTTGTAGATTAAAGCGGTATAGCGCGACAGCAATTAAGCTATAGGCTTGTTGCTTGGGCGATGGTGCGTTATTGCTCTTTAATGTGTAGCTGTTTAAAAGCTTGGTGCTGATAAGGGCTTGTTGCAGTGCGACTTGCTGTAATTGGCTTAAAAAAGTAGTTGTCATAACGTGTTGTGCCTCTGTGAGCTTAATAACCTGAGCTTCGGATAATAAACTTATCTCAAGCAGCTATTTTCAGCGCTAACTGCGTTGAATTTACTTGCAATAGACTAGCTATTTACGCGTAAATTCGACTTGTTTTCACTGAAAGCCTTTGGCTAGAGAAAATAAAATTAAATATAAATATGATTCAATACGTTAGTAAATCTCTTAACCAGAGTTCAGGTTTAATAGTTAAGGTTAAGCAAGGCGTTTTATGACTCATGCAGTACCGAAAAAATACAGCAACATTGATAGCAAAATAGGGCTGACTCTTTACTGAATTAATCAAACATAATTGTAATTGGGTGGGGAGCAGGTTTGTGTTGTCTTTTTTATGGGGAGCGCAGGAGTCTGTGTTTTATTGGTGAAAAAATCACGAACTAAAATATCATTCCCTTGAAGCTTAAAGCCTTTCACTTTTCCTTTATATGAATTTCATCTACAACTGCGTTATTATCTAAAAGGTATTAACCAAACCCGAGAACACGTTGAATTATTTAGCTCATCTTTATTTAGCACAGCCTACGGCCGATTCGCACTTTGGTAATTTACTGGGCGACTTTGGTGGTCAACGGCATTTAAACCAGATACCTATAACGGTAAAGAATGCGCTCGATAATCACTATTTAGTGGATAAATTTACTGATTCTCATCCTATAGTTAAAGAGGCTAAACAGTATTTTTCATCTAAGCGTAAGCGTTTTGCAGGGGTGGCTATTGATGTGGTGTTTGATCACTTTTTAATTATGCATTGGCAAAAATATAATCTACAGCCATTAAACGACTTTAAACAAACTAGCTTTGCGCTTTTGCATAAGCGTATGCCTGTAATGCCGCCGCGAATGCAGCACGTTGTAAAACACATGACCGACAACGATTGGTTTAAAGAGTACGAAACTCTTGATGGGGTAGGGCTAGCACTTGATAATATAGCCAAGCGCATTCGCTTTACTAATACCTTTGCTGGTGCTGTTGATGATATAGCAAAGCATTATGATGAATTGAATGTTGTATTTTTAGCATTTTTTCCGGAGCTGATTACGCATGTAAATCAGTTTAATCTTGAAAACGCTAAAAACATCCGTGGGTTTTATACTTTATAGCCGGGGGATTTAATCCCCGAATCTACTTTTTATCCTCGGTAATAAACCTGATTTAGCTATCGGGTGCTTCTAATGTAAATACTAAATGTTTACGCATATCTTTTAAAACAACGCCTTTTTTTAGCATGGCTGCGCTTAAGCGTTTTTGCCATTTTAATAACTCTGGTTTTGCTGCAGCTAAGGCTTGCTCGTTGTCAAATTGAAAGCACAGTAATAAGGAGCCAGGGAATAAGTGATATTGAACGTCAAACCAGCATTGCAGCATACCAGGGAGTTCTGCTAGGCCTTGTTTTTCGAGTGTATCGGCAATATTAAGGACAAGCGCTTGCTGTTTTATTTGCACTGCAGAGAGTTTTTTCATTGTTTTATCCAAGTTGTAGGCTAACAAATACAGCCATAAGTGCTCATTATACCCAAGCTTTTAGGTGAGCAACAACTTTGAGGATAGTTAACCTAAACTCTGGATAATAAATTTATCTCAAGCAGCTATTTTCAGCGCTAACTGCGTTGAATTTATTTGCAATAGGCCAGCCATTAACGCGTAAATTCGCCTTATTTTCACTGAAAATCTCTGGCTAGAGAAAATAAGTTTAAACATCATTATTATTATTCAATGTGTTAGTAAATATCTTAACCAAAGCTCGGTGGTTAAAATAAAAGGCGCTGTTCAAAGTGGTTTTTAAAGGCTAATCTGGGCTTATTGTAAAAAGACGGTAGTAATAAGTTAATGAGTAAAACCACGAGTGGTATGCAGGCTTATCAGCAGCAAGAAGAAGGTTATCGAATTAAGGCGTTAAGATTGTACCCTTGGGTATGTGGGCGCTGTGCACGTGAGTTTGAGTATTCTAATTTACGAGAGTTAACGGTGCATCATATTGATCATGACCATAATAATAACCCTGATGATGGTAGTAACTGGGAGTTATTGTGTATTTATTGCCATGATAATGAGCATAATAAATATCACGAATATGTGTTGTACGGCGGCACTACAGAGCAAAAAGTGGTGGCGGCTACACATAACCCGTTTGCCGACTTAAAGGCGCTGCTAAACAAAGATAAATAATGGGTAAAGCCATTTTGGCCAAGTGGTTAGTTTAGCTTACTTATTTCAAAGCTTTAGGGTCTGTTTATCTTTCAAGGTTAAATTTGCAACAGTGTGTTTGGTATTTAGGCAAGGCAGAGCCTATGTGGTGTGGTTATTCCCCATAAATAGGCGATAACGTAGAATCAATACCAAACATGCGCTGCCCGAAGGGTTCTTAGGGGCAATTAACTCTTTGTTAGGGGCGTGAGCAGGATGCAAAAGCTTTGCTCGGTTTTTGCTTATTCTTACATGGATGTAAGCCAGTAGAATAACGCAGGAGCAGTTATCGAGCCCACTAGGTTACAAACCTCGCGCCGTGATTAACTCGCCCCTAGTTTGAACGAATTTTAATCCGCAAAGGTCAGCAGACCCTAATCTTTACTAAATACGGCGCAGTCGCGGCCTTGTTTTTTTGCTTGATACATAGCATCGTCGGCGCGTTTAAACCAGCTAGCAACTGTGGTGCCCGGTATCCAAGCTGCAACACCAAAAGATACAGTAACTGAGTTACCCGCAGGTGTTTTTAACTCGTTTTTTATTGTTTCGCGTAGCTTGTTTATAAAGCTAACTTGCTCTTTGGGCGGGATTTCGGGAATTATTAGCACAAACTCTTCGCCACCAAAGCGGTATAGCTTATCTGATTCTCTTATATGTGAATTGGTAATTGACACTAACTGCTTTAGTACTCTGTCTCCTTCGGCATGGCCGAATTCGTCGTTTACCTTTTTGAAAAAGTCTAAGTCTAAAAACGCTAATAAATAAGTGCTGTTATAACGCTCTGCTCGCGAAATGGCGGCTAGTGTATCATCGTTAAGCGCACGGCGATTTAATGCGCCGGTTAAAGGATCGGTACTGTTTAGTTCTGCAAGTAAAGCAAGCTGCTTGTTGCCAAAAGAGGCATATACAAAAGCACAGGCAGCTAGCATTAAGTTGGTTGTAAAGTAAGAGTTTAGTGGCATAACATCGAATAAATTAGGTATGCTCGCAATAATTGCCACATTGCTAAGGGTGAGTATGAGCGCTTCTATTGGTTTAACTAAAAAAAACGTAACGGCTACTACCGGATAAACCCATAGCATACTGTTAATGCCGTTGGTAATTATAATGGCAATAACGCCAATATTAACAAGCAATGCAATAACGGCGCTAATAACACGCGGCTTTTTAGTGTAATGGGCATAACCGACTAAGGTTAAAATACCGCTTACAATGGCTAAGTCAATTAGCGCTGCGACTATGTTATTTTCTATAAAACGAATAATAATAAATGGCGTAATACCAAATACTGACACAATACTGAGTATAAGCAGAATAGAAAGCTGATGTTTTTCTTGTAGTTGCTTGAACATAAATGCCTCAAGGTAATAAGTATAATAATGCCAAACCTAAACTAGTGATAGCTTAAGCAAGCGGTGCGCTTTTAAGTTTTTATTTACTACTTTGTAGGTTGGCACAGCGCAACGTGTTACAAGTTATAGCGTTGCGCTATAAAATAGTCAACTAAGTTAGAAGTTTAGCCTAAAGTTAACTAAGGCAAAACAGCAGGAAAAACTAGCTTGAACTGCAGAGCACTTTAGCTAGTTTTTAATAAGAGGTATTTACGCGGGGCCAACTAATTGCATTGTCACAATAGATAAAATAAGTACTGCTAAACCAAAACAAACAACCCAGTTTAATTTATGACCAAACAACAACCAAGTTGCCAGCGCAGTACCGCTAATTGAAAGAGCTCCCCAAGTGGCGTAGGCAATAAACAGTGGGATGCCTTGCACAGCGAGGGTGAGTAAGGCAAACGCGGCCATAATAAAAACAATGGCAAGTATGCCAAAGCGTTTATGTTTAAATCCGTGCGACATTTCTAAAAATACGTTGGCGGCAATGTCAAAAATTACTGAGCCAAGAATATAAAGCCAATATACTGTCATTGTTTTTGCTCTTGCATAGCGTGGCCGCTGTTAATTATAACAATGCCGATAATAGCTAATAAAAGTGCAAACATTTGGCCAATAGAAATAGCTTCGCCTAAAAATACAAATGACACAGATGCAATTAATATCATCCCCAAGCCTTCCCAGAAGGCGTTAGCAAGTGCGATAGGAATTTTGCTGGTGGCTTGGCTAAGAGCAAGATAAGCTAAGCCAACCATTAAAGTTACAAATAAGCTACCTAATAGTAACTGGTCTTCGTTTACCAGCCACTTCATTACTGTTGTACCTATAACCTCAAGAGTTACAGCTATTATTAAATATATCCAATGCATTTTTCCTGCTCTTAATACTAAAACATTGTGCGTATAATACTGCTTATTATTTTTATACTATAATTGCTCAGAGTCAAAATAATTGACACTAAGGGGGCTTGATGAAATTAGAGTCGTTACAGTACTTTGTGATGATTGCACAAACCGGCTCTATTGCTAAGGCGGCAGCGCGCTTGTCGGTTAATCGTAGCACTATGAGTATGGCGCTATCGACGCTAGAGGATCAGTTGGGTACTGCGCTATTTATTCGCACTGGTAATAGTATGCAATTAGCCCCCGCGGGTGAAAAAATAATTGACGATAGCATTCGCTTAATTAACCTTGCTGAGAGTATTAAGCACCGCTGCCTGCACGATGACGAGCAACTGCCACACCGCTTAGTTATTGGCCGTGATGATGCTTTACCCGAAGCCTTTTGGCGCGAAATTATTCGCAGTATTCGCAAGCGCTACCCAGGTATATCGTTAGAAATGCACTATGCGAGTGCAAATGCGTTGCAGCAAATGGTTGAAGAGGGCTTTATGGACTTAGCTTGTTGCTTAGATCAGAGCTTGTATGCAAATACTCAGCTACCTTTACAAGTTTTGGGCTGGGTGGCATTGCATATGGTTATTGCCAAAGATCATCCGTTAACGCAAATGCGCTATGTAAGTAATGAAGACTTAGCCAGTGTGCCGCAAATTGCTTATTTAGATTTAAGCCAAAGTGACATTCAAACCAATGTATCTGAGCGTTACGATATTGCGTTAAGTAGCTTTGAGTTAATTAGGGATGCAATACGCGACAAGCTAGGTTGGGGTTATGTGCCAGAGCCATTATTAAAAGGGTTTCAACCACAAGAGGTGGCGCGCATTGCTCATGGCTATAATGTTTCGTGGCATGGGTATGTGGCTATATCGCAGCAAGTAGTTGAAAACGAGCAGCCAATAATTCGTGAGATTCGCCGCCTTATTAGCGATCAGATGGTGGCTTTACCTGGCATCGATATGAGTTTGCCTGCGTAATAGAGGGCTGTTTGTGCACTTATACACAAAAAATAATTGCTCCCTTTCGGCTTTTTAATCAATACAAAAACGACAAGCTAGAATGGCGAAGGTATTGCGAGTATTATAGCCTTTGGCAGTAGCGAAGAGGTGCTCTTTTCGTCTTAGCAATAATATATTAATGGAAGTAACGAATGACAACCAGTGGTCAAAATAACAGTAAAGGTAAAAAAAACAATCCATTATTTGAGGTCGTTTTTAATATTATAGTGCCTTCAATTATTTTAATGAAGTTTTCGGGGCCTGAATATTTAGGAACCGTTGTAGGGTTAATTGTCGCGCTTATATTTCCTGTGGGTTACGGTATTTATGATTTTATTAAAGCACGCTCGTTAAATTTTATTTCATTATTAGGTTTTTTAAGTACTTTATTAACGGGTGGCATTGCGCTGTTTGAGCTTAATGTAGAATGGTTGGCAATAAAAGAAGCGGCTATACCGGGTATTATTGGCCTGACTGTTTTAATGTCGGGTTTTTTTGGTAAGCCATTATTGGCAAAGGTGCTGTTAAACTCGATTTTATTTAAGTTAGATGTAATTTACGATACGTTAGATGCGCGCGGTAATACCCAGCGTTTTAAGCAGCAAATTACCAAGGCTAATTATATTTTAGCGCTTACTTTTGCTTTTTCATCAACTATGAATTACGTGCTTGCTAAGTGGATAGTGACCAGCCCTGCGGGTACGGTAGAGTTTAACGAGCAGCTTGGCGAAATGACCTTGCTCAGTTACCCTATTATTGCTATTCCGTCTATGTTGGCAATGATTGGTATTTTCTTTTATGTGATTAAAGTAATTACTAAATTAACCGGCATGAAGTTTGAACAAATGGTTCATTCACAGTAATTTAAGTTACTAAGTTTTTAGTATAAAAAGGCTTACAACTATGTGTTGTAAGCCTTTTTGCGTTTATAGCGGCTCGGGTTTTGCCTCATTGGTATGAGCTTCAAATAAGGCGACTTCGTCGGTAGGCTGGCTTACGCTATTTTTTTGTAGCGCAACATATAGATCGGAGTGAACATAAATGCCATTTTTACCCGATACCATTCCGGCAATTTCAAACCACGATAGAAGCTGGCGTTTTCTACCTGCTAGCTCAAGACTAATGCCACGCTTTTTAAATATAACGTCTAAATCGGCAAGCATGGCCATAACGCTTAAATCTAAATGGGTAAAGCAAGGTACGGCATCAATAATAACGCATTGGGTATCGTCTTTTTGTTTTGCGTATTGCTCAAGTAATCTGCGTTTAAAGTAACTGGCATTAAAGTAAGTTAATGGCGAATTAAAGCGGTAAATAAATACCCCTTGCACGGCTTTTGCTTTATCGGTGGCATCTAAGCTTCTTACCACGCCTTTTATATCTACGCCTAATATGTTGTCGGTAGGGCGCATTACGGTGCGAATAAATTGAAATAAACCCAGTAATACAGCAAGCGTAATACCCGGAATAACACCAATAAACAGCACTGCAAACAAGGTGGCTAAGGCAAGGTAAAACGCCTGCTTATCTTTAAACTTTAGTTGCCATACCGCTTTTAAATCTAACAAATGCACAGAGGCAATAATAAGTACCACGCCGAGTGCTGCACTAGGTATAAACTCGAGCGGGGCGGTTAAAAAAATAGCAATAATAGCAATAATAGTGGCGGCTATAATCGACACTAATTGCGTTTTACCGCCATTAGCGTCGTTAACTGCGGTGCGAGAGTCGGCGCCACTTACAGCAAAACCTTGCGACAACGCAGAGGCGAAGTTGGCAATACCTAGGGCTCTAAACTCTTTATCTGCATCTATGTCGTAGCCATTTTTTGCGGCAAAACTACGCGCTGTTAGCATCATACTTACAAAGCTCACTATGGCTAAGTTAAGTGCCGGCACAACTAGTTCACGAATAATACCAATATCAAATACAGGGGTGTTAAATACCGGCAGTCCGCCGGTTACTGTGCCTATGGTTTTAATATTAAATTGCTCTAAATTAAAAAACCACACTAATATTGCGCCCAAGGTAATGGCAAACATTGATGCGGGCCATGTAGGCTTTAGTCGTTTCATAACAAAGTAAATAACCACAGTAAATAAGGCCATTAATAAAGTGGGAATATGGGTTTGTGATAAATAAGTGGGCACCCCCCCTAAGCGTTCAAGTAGGTATCTTTCATCAAAGGTAAAACCAAATACTTTAGAAAACTGACCCACAATAATAGTTATGGCTACGCCGTTTAATAAGCCCATTAAAATAGGCTTAGATAAAAAGTCTGCTAATACACCTAATTTAAATTTACTGGCTATAAAACACCAAAAACCAGTCATGGCGGTCATGGTTACAACTAGCTGCCAGTGCTTAAAACTGTCGCCTGCGGCAAGCGGGGTAACTACTGCAGCTATAACTGCACAGGTTGCTGCATCGGGGCCAACTATTAATTGTTTTGAGGTGCCAAAAAGTGCATATAGCATCATGGGTAGTATGCAGGAATACAGCCCAACTGCAGCATTAACACCAGTTAACTGTGCATAAGCAATAGCAACGGGTAGCGCCACGGCGGCAACCGATAATGCCGCTCTTAAATCATCAGCAAACCATTGTCGTTCATAATGAAGTAAAGTATTTAAACCCGGCATAAAATTATATAAACGCGACAGCACTACCTTTCCTTATTAATAGTAATTGCTCTTTGATATTAAGTTTTATATTAAGATAAGTATAGCTAGGGAGAGGGTTTTTTATGCAATATAAAGCTACTATTATTTAGGCATAAAAAAGCCTGCATAAAAGCAGGCTTTAGCCTTCAGGGAAAATTAAAATTTAGCGCGAATGCCTAAGCTATAACGGCGATCCGCCTCAGTGTACTTCCAAGCACCGCCTAGTTCAGATAGGTAGATTGAAGGTTCACCGGTTAAGTTTGTTGCGTTACCTACTAGGGTAAAGTTTTCGTTTATGTCCCAACTTGCAGAAAAGTCTAATTGGCCTCTGTCATCGCGGTAGTTATTACCATAAACAGTACCGTCTTGTGAAATGCTGCCGTTAGAGTTAATGTTTTCTACGCGTTTTTCGTTTTCAGTACTTAAGAAACCGTCACGGTAGTTATAAGCAAGGCGAGTAGAGAAACCTTCGTGCTCCCAAAATACTTGTAAGTTATAAGTGTTTTTAGAAATGTCTAATAATGGGTTGCCGTTTGGCTGTTCGCTGTCTGCGTAAGTGTAGTTTGCATTAATACCCAAACCAGAAAACGCACCCGGAAGGCTTGTAAAAAACTGCTGGTAACCTACTTCAAAACCTTGAACAGAGCCGTTTTCACCGTTAATATTTTTAACGGTATCGATGCCGGTAAGCCCTGCATCTCTAAGGCCCGCAACGTGATTAAAACCATCAGCATCTACAGGATAGTTAGTTGCATCAGAGTAAACCATATTATCTTGAGATACGCCGGCAGTATCAAGCTGACATACTTGGTTCCACTGTGTTACGTTTTGCAGTGCAGCGGTAGTTGATGAGGCAACACACGTGCTTTCGTTGCTTAAAAATGACTTAACATCTTTATAAAATAGTGCAAAAGACAATACGTTACCTTCATCAAAGTAATGCTCTACAGATAAGTCGTATTGGGTTGCGCGGTATGGTTCTAAATCAATAGCTCCTTGAGTTGCACCCGTTCGGTCGTTATTTACGTCAAATGCTGGGCTTAGCTCGCTAAAGTCGGCTCTGCGCATAACTTTTGCTGCAGCAAAGCGAAATAGTGTTTCGTCTGAATAGTTATATGTCACGTTTAAGCTAGGTAAAAAGTCGGTGTAATCATTTTCACCCGTCACTTTTACACCGTTTTGGTAAACACTTGACTCAAGATCTGTTGTTACATAACGAGCGCCCACAATGGCTGTAACGCTATCAAAATCTAAATAAGCCGATATATAAATTGCAGCGGTGTCTTCAACTACATTTTTGTATGCGCTTTCTTGAAACTCTTGATTGTCGTGTAAGCTCCCAGTAGACGCTAAATTAGTGCCTGCTAATAGTTGCTGTAATTGAGCATACGTATTACTTGGGTTAGATAAGCCATTATAAGTAAGGAATGTTAAAAGATCGTTTTGACCAGAGTGACCCAGTTGATTAAAAGAGTTATCGTGGCTCATAGTTGTAAAGCTGCCAGGGAACAGCGCGTTATAATCATCGGCCCATAAAGTTGCTAATGACCCATCTGAGTCGTTAATAGCGTTTTTATAAATATCTTTAATTTCTACTTTGTATTGTTCATATTCGTAATCGCGTTTAGTAGCGCGAACACCTGCTTTTACTTTAGAGATCCAGTTTGCACTGCTTAACGGCTCAAACATTTCAATATCAAAACGAACCGCTGTTTCATCATTATTGGTTTTTCTATCTTCACTTTTGAATGTTCTTAATGCTAAGTTTTGTGGATTAGTAAATGCAGTTGGATCTGAGTGTATAATGCTTGGTAAGCGATTACCGTCTTGTGAAAATGCGCCATCATATAAATGGTTTACTAAATCAACACCGCCACTGGCTTCAAACGTCGATTTTTCGATTGGACGCAATGTAAATTCTGAGTCTGGTCTTATGCTTTCAGAGGATGCAACAGCAACTTCACCAGAAATTTTGATGCTATCGGTAAGGTTCCATTCTGCACCAAGTGCATTTGAAAACGAGTCAGTATCACGAAAATCACTGTATGTTTTAGGAATACCAAATTCGTTAGTTAACGTATAGTTATTTACGCCGTTAGCGTCTTGTGTGGTGTTTGCATCTGTTGATAGTGAACCTGCTACACCTAAAATAGAGTTACCAGCTTGCTCACCAGAGCGCTTAGTACCACTTAAATCAAGATATACCATGCCATTACCCGAGTGTGGTGCCCACTGAAGTGATAAATTTACAGCAGTACGTTCACGTTTCTCTACATATTGCTCAATACTGTGCTCATCTCTGACGATGGCGTTACCGCTTGGTGTGTTTCCTTCTTGAGCGTTAATTACTATGTCTTGAGGTTTTACGCGGCTAGACGTTTCGTCTTGGCGAATTTCGCGATCTTGATATGAAAACATAGCAATGGCACCAAACGTGCCCATTTCATCAAAATCCCAATTATTACCAACAGATCCACTGAAAATAGGCGCTACGTTTTCGGTTTTATCTGCATATTCTGCATCTAACGACATAGCTGCTGTTAGTTTATCTAATTCTAATGGGCGAACCGTTCTTAAACTAACCGTACCACCAAGTGCGCCTTCAATCATATCGGCAGTTGGCGACTTAACAACTTCTACTGTTTTTAAGAAACTTGATGGAAAATCTTGAAGGCTAATGCCATCACGAGAATCGCCAATAGTAGAGCGACCATTTAATTCAACCCGGTTTTGCGGTAAACCACGAATCGAAACACTATCACCCACACCAAAGTCAGAATTAATAGATACACCAGTAATACGTTGCAGGGCTTCGGCAATATTATTGTCTGGTAATTTACCAATGTCTTCAGCAACAACAGCATCAACAATACGACCGTCAGTACGTTTAAGCATTGCAGCTGCTTTCATACTGTTAAGAATTCCTTTTACTTCAATAACCTCTATGTTTTTATCTGCTGTGGCTGAGGTGTTTTCAGACTCTTGTGCAGCTAAAGTAGATGATGTCATTAAAATAAGTGCGGCCGCGCTAATAAGTGCAGGATTACTTTTATGTTGTTTATTGATTAGTGAGGAAGTAATTCGATTAAGCTTCATGTATCTCTCCCGTTTGGGTAATTGTGTGTTGATGATGTGCTTTGGTTTACCAATTTTTCAGAGTTTTACTTTTTTTGGTAATGCGTAAAGTGTGGTTAAAATTAGTCCAATTAAGTTTTAATTTCAAGCTTTGTTTACCAGTAGTGTGAATTTGGT